>JAYVKQ010000186.1:0-14414 GCA_043768285.1 Saprospiraceae bacterium
GCTAATTCTTCAATTGATAACTGTTGCATGTCTTTTTATAACAAAATTAGCCTTTTTTTAGCAATTAAAATCCGAAAACCACTTTCGGTTTAGTATAAACATAAAAACTTATAAACAACAAAATGCTATTAAAGTTACTATCCTTTACTTTGATTAAAAAAACAAAATAACACATACCCTACAAATGGTATTTTACACACATTTAATAAATTAAATGACTTTATATTTTAAAAATAACAATCATATCCCTATGTTTACAACATAAATATCAAACTTTAATTTTAACCTATATAAATCACATTCATTATGTACCGTTTATTGATTTGTGGGTACATACTCATAGGCTTTTTTGCCTGCTCGAGCGAGGTACCCTTCGCTTCAATAAACCCTGAAAGTCAAACCATTACTGAAAGCAATTTAACAATCAATGACCCTTATGCCCAGTTAGCTTTAGAAACGTGCGATTGCATGAATCCTATGATTGACAAAGTGAACGAAGCCGAAGCCCTCCGACAAATACACACCGCAACATCAGAAAAGTTGCAAAAAAGCTATCAAGAAATCGAAGATATACGCCCCCAGATTGAAGAATGTAACATCATTGTCAAAAAAAGATACGTGCCTATTTTGGGTGAAAACCCGAATACACAGTTGTTTTTAGAGGCTTTGAAAAATTATTGTCCCTCAACTTATGCCGTCATCAGCAAAGGCATCTCTATGAAAAACTAACTTTTTAACCTATTTTTTAATACATACAGCGTTCTATCGTCAATTCGATAGAACGCTTTTTTTAGAAAAAAAACTGATAGCCGAAGTATTCGAAATCGAAAGCAACTTGTTATTATCGAATTTTATATTGCAAACGCCTCTAACGCATACACAATACCCCCCGAAATTTTATTGCGTTCTAATTTATATTCCTCTTCGTTGATGATATTGCTGATAAAACGCGCATTGTTATTTCTGGTATTGCGCGAAGCCAGCGTTAAAAGCATTTCTAAACTTTCATTTCTTTTTTCTGCAATCATAATCATTTCTTCAATGACGGTTTCCAAATTGCTGTTTTTCAATTCCATTTTCCAATCATCCTTCAACTGTTTTAACGTGATTTGCCGATTTAGAAATTTCTCAATCATCTCTTTATCTACCCCCTCAGTATAAAAGGTTGCCAACTCCTTGAACCGTACCTCATTCATCCAATTGAAGGCAACAACCAGAACAGTCATCGAGAAACCCAAGCAGGGATAAAACACCGTAATATTGAGGTGAGAAAACTTGCCCCCTGTATTATTGATTTCCGCTAATATTTGTAACACGGGAAAAAGCAGGATACCCAAACCAACAACAATACCTAAGAATATCAATTTTTTCCGAATAAAATCCCAAACAAGGAAAAAACCGAACACCCCGAACGTTAAACAACTGACCACTAAGTCAATGCCAAATTTTTGTGGAAAGAAAATACCTATACCATACACAAGCGTCAGTTCACCTGCCATGAAATACCACATATTGTGCGTTGCCATTTTATCTACCCAAGTCGTCCCTTTTGAAAAGAACGGCAAGGACAACAATAAGGTGATATTGATAAGCCCGTACAGCAATATGGACAAATTATCGTTTTTAAAAACCGCTTGACTCATGCCCATCAAGAAAAAAGACAGAAAAGACAGCGACAAAAACAACAAACCGCGCGTGTTGTGTTTTTTTACGCCCACATTGTCGCTGGCAACTTTATAGAAATAAAAAAGGACTATAAAAACCAATAAGCAAAACAAGGACAGCAGTATCTGCTTAATGGCATCGTCGTATTGCGCGTTTGAGAACAGATTTTCTGAAAAACTTTTATCCATGTATGGTATATTTCCATTGGTGAATTGTAAGTAGGTAGATGTAAATAATCGACAATTTTATTTTTCATAGTACACTGATAATGAATATGTTACAAGTCGGACATCGTACATCTATTATCGTACATCTACTTAGTTCCTTATTTTCTCCACAAGATAAAACAAAACAGCCAACCATTTGGGTATCGGTTGGCTTTTTATCTCCTGACATTAGAGCATAATGCTGATTATACCGTTGCATAAATCCATCTTGAAGCATTATGTTGATTTAACCATACTTTTTCAACAACTAAAAAAGCCCTTAGGTAGATATTGAATATAGTCGTGATTTACAGCTTGTCCACCTACAACCATCATAAAAGAAGGTTACCCCCCTCAGTATTCCACTCTATTCTCTAACAAATAGAGTCAATCTTTCCTAAATATCAATAGGTGTTTACCGTTTGATAAACACCTATGCTTTCTTTTTGCTTATCACTATTACTACCAACCTATCTATTTCCCCTTCCAATTCCGCCGTGGATACTGAGGGGATCGCTTTTTTTATTACTATGCTAATAACACCTCCAACTTTTGCTTCCACTTCGTCCAATCATGCATCTCTTTAGTTTGGAGGGCAATAAACTTTTGAGTATGGTCGTGATGCACCAAATGGCACAACTCGTGAATAATGACGTACTCAATACAGCCTTTGTGCGCTTTGATAAGTTCGGGGTTTAAGATAATTTTACCTTTTGGCGTACAACTACCCCAGCGAGTAGGCATATCGTTTAGAACAATAGCGGATGGCTCAACCTTATATTTTTTAAATTTTTCAATCAATGGGGTGGCTATTTGGTGAAATTTTTCAGTTGCTTTTTGTAAATACCACGCTGTTAAAAGGGTTTTAGCTTGTTCTTTATTGGGGGTATGCACTACCAAAAAGCCCCCCCTCAGTATCACGGCTGTTTTTTCGCTTTCAATAATGTTCAAACGATATTGCCGACCCAAATATAGATGGGTTTCGCCACTCACATAGCGTCGGGTGGGCGTTTTGGGCTGAAAGGAGAGGAAAAAACTTTGCTGTTTCAATATCCACGGGGCTTTTTTCCGCACAATGGCTTTTATTTTATCCAAAGGGGCATCTACGGGGGCTTTTACCAACACATCTGATGTAGGGGTGACGGTAATACCCAGCGATTTGCGGGATGCGTATTCTAAGGTGAAATCAATTTGTGTAGAGCCAAATAGTATGTTTTCTGTCATTGTTTGTACCGTTTTTTTGCAATCGTGATACACTCATCCGCTAAGGCTTCTGCCTCTTTGATGGGTATTTTAAGTTCATCAATGAGGTATTCACTGATGAAAAAACTCATTTTTCTTGTAATATCGGGTTTGTGTTCCCAATCCACAATGGCATATTTTCGGATAATCGTATCCGTTTCGAGGGCAAAATTAATGTATTCTTTATCTTCCAACGCTTTTTCGGCTTTCAATAAACGATAAAAAGGGATGGTATCCGCTTTTTCAGCCAATTCGTTGGGCGTATCGTCGGTTTTCCGATTGATGGCATTTTCACGCAGGGCATTCAGCTTTTTAACGGCTTCGGCATCTGAAATCCGCATCGCCCTTAAATCGGCAATGGTCTGTTTGATTAAATCAGAAAGTCTTTTGTAGAAAACGGGGTCTTCGTCCATATTTTCGGATATATGCTTTGCCGTGCGGCTGGCAATGGTTTCCGCAACCGCCCGATTGCCTTTTATTTTTGCCAATTCTTTTTCAAAAGCCTCCGTATCCAAAATACTGACTTGCTCGGTGAGGCGTATAACTTCCTCTGTGATAACGTGTTGGTCGAGAAGTTTCTGTAATTGCTTTTCATATTGCTTAAAATCAATGCTTTCTGTGTGCTGATTGACCACGATATTCCGCAATTTTATGTAAAAAGCAATATCTTTTTTATATTTTTCCTTGATAGTTTCGGGCGTATTGCGTTCAAAATCAATGGACGACAAAGCGAGTTTCAATAAGCGGGCAAAAGCACTTAGTTTTTGATAAAATATTACCCGCAGGGCTTCATCTTCCAACAATCGGGCATAGCTCACTTCATCGAGTTTATTGGACAAAGCTTTGAACATATCTTGCAAGTCGGTGTGTGCTTGTGGCAATTTTTCTATTTCAGCCCGAATATCCGTAAAAGTGCCTTCCAATTCTTTTTCTTCAAATTCATCTAAACTCGTGTAGAGGTTCATGGCTTCGTCCAATTCGCCTATAATCCCTTCATAATCAATCACAAAACCGTATTCTTTACCTGCTGCTACACGGTTCACTCTGGCAATGGCTTGCAATAAGGTGTGTTCTCGAAGTTTGCGACAGACGTAGAGCGCAATCACACGGGGTTCATCAAAACCCGTTAGTAATTTGTCCACGACTATCAACAATTCGGGAAAATCGGTCGTTTTAAAACGATTAATCAACCCTTTTTCAAAGTCTTTACCGTATTTACTTTCCATGCCTTTCCAGTAGGCGACCACTTCGGCAGTGGGTTCATACACGGTACTGTCGTTGCCTTCTCTATCATCGGGCGGCGACATGATGACTTCGGTGGTCACTTTACCGATTAAATCAAAGGCTTTTTTATAGCGCACTGCCGTGGCTTTATCGGGCGTGACGACCATTGCCTTGAAACCACTACGCTCTCCCAATTTGTCTAAACCCCAATTTTGGGTATAGTGGTCGCTTATATCTTGGGCGATTTCGTGGATGCGCTGCTCGGTTTTGCCAATCAAATTCGCACGGCTGTATTTTTTCTTCAAATCTGCGGCTTGATATTCAGTCAAGGGTTCTGCCACACGGTCAAAACCTTTGTCTAAGGCTTTTTGATTGACATCTTGCACGGCGTGGCGACCTTCGTACAAAATAGGTACGATTGCCCCATCTTCAACGGCTTCTAAGATGGTGTATGCGTCAATAATGCCCCCAAACTTTTGAGCCGTGCTGCGCTCTTTTTTCATCAAAGGTGTGCCTGTAAAAGCGAGAAAACAAGCATTGGGCAGCACTTTTTCCATTTTTACGTTGAAAGTGCCGTATTGCGTGCGGTGTCCTTCGTCTATCAAAACGAATATATCGGGCGAAGTCAAAGGGGTATTTGCCAAAGCATTTACGGCGGCTTCAAATTTATTAATGACCGTTGTCACCACCACATCGCTTTTTGTTTTCAATAAATCTACCAATTGACTACCCGTTTTGGCATTCTGTACGGGCACACGTACTTTTCCAAAAGTGGTGGTGATTTGATTGTCCAAATCTACACGGTCTGTGACCAATACAATTTTAGGATTTTTGACCGTTTGGTGTATTTTTCGGGCTAAAAGTGCCATTGTGAGCGACTTGCCACTGCCTTGCGTGTGCCACACAACCCCGCCTTGTCGTCTATCGCCTTCCACGTTTTGGATGCGGGCAATGATTTTTTTAATGCTGAAATACTGCTGATAGCGGGCAATTTTTTTAAATAGACCGCCTTCAAAAAGGATATAATCTTTGCTCAATTCTATCAATCGCTCGGGGCGGCAGAGGTTATAAATATATTCATCTTGTGGACTAACCGTTAATTCGCCCTTCGCTTTTTCTTCCAAAAGACGTTTTTCCCAACCCGCACGGTCTGCAAATAGCTTTTTATGTTGCTCAATAGGGAGGGGGGTATTCACCAACGCCTTGAGTTCGGGGGCTTGGGCTTCCTTCCATGCTGCCCAATATTCGGCTTTGGTGTCGGTGGTAGCGTATTTGTTTTGAAACGTGGCAACGCACATCAGCAATTGGCTAAAGGCGTACAGATGCCGAATACCGTCTTCGTGTTGGTTGCGGGTGTGTTGCGATATGGCTTGGGCTATGGGTTCTTTCATATCGGGGCGTTTGCACTCGATAATACTGAGGGGTATGCCATTTACAAACAGCACAATATCGAGGCGATAGTGTTCTTTGCTCGTACTCCGCATAACGCTGTATTCTTCCGTAACGTGAAACACGTTGTTGTCCCAGTTTTTCCAATCAATGTATTGTAGTGTAAAACTTTTCACATCGCCATCTATGCTTTGCTCTACGGCTTTGCCGAGTGTGAGGCGTTCATACGCCGTTTCGCAGGCTTTTATATAGCCCTCTTGGAACGGTAATTCCCGCAAGGCACGGATACCATTTTCGATATTCGCTTCGCTGAGGTAGGTGCTGCGGGTGCTGCTGATGCGCTTTTCGGCATTCAGCTTTTTGAGTTGTTCCCGCACAATGGGTTCGAGCAAGACGTTACTCGTTTTACCCCCCCGCAGTATGAGGGCTTCTTCGGTACTCAAATAGGTGTAGCCCAGCTTTATCAAGAGTTGTAAAGCGGGTATTTGGCTACTGTGGTCTTCACGAAAAGTGGGATTATCCATGCGCTTATTGTTTTGATTTGTTCAACATTTTTATAATCTCTTTATCAAAATCACTTTCGAACAATTGGTCTTGCGTGACTTTGTATTTTTCATATTCTGTTTCTGCTTTTATTTTGGCTTCTAATGCGCTTATTGTGCCTTTATGCTGCAATATTGGGTAGCTTGAAAGTTCTAAAAACTGATGCAAAAATTTTGTCCAATCTTCCATATTAGTTACAATTTGTCTCTCGGCGCGGTTTTCTGCCAAATCCAAATAGGCGGATACAATGCGGTTGAGTTCAATAATATGCTGTTCGTTCAAGTAATTTTTAGCAATTATCACGTCTGATTTCAAAATTTTACCATCAGGCACGTTTTTCCAATTCGTCAAACCCATGTGCAATTGAGCAGCGTCGGCGGCATGGTATATGGTTTCGGCAGCCGTTTTGCCCGTAATCGCCCAATGTAATTTGTTTTGAACGGCGGCAAAAAAATCCTTCGTCGTTGTTGCATTTTTATCATAATCCGCAGAAAGGCTGTATATATCCGTTATTTTTTGATAAAAACGCCTTTCACTGGTGCGTATATCACGGATGCGCTCCAAAAGTTCATCAAAATAATCGCGTCCAAACTTTTTACCTTGCTTTAAGCGTCCATCGTCTAATACAAACCCTTTGATGATAAATTCCTTCAACGTTTGCGTTGCCCATATCCGAAATTGGGTCGCACGGTGGCTATTCACCCGATACCCTACCGCTATGATGGCATCCAGATTGTAAAATAAAGTGTTGTAGTTTTTACCATCGGCGGCAGTTGCTCGAATTTTTCGAGTAACTGAATTTTCATTTAATTCATTACTCTTAAATATTTCTTTAAGATGATAAGTAATGGTATGTGCCTCTACCCCAAACAATTCTGCCATCTTTTTTTGAGACAGCCAAAACGTTTCGCCTTCAAAAAATATCTCAATCTTGACACTGCCCTCGGCGGTAGTGTACAACAATATTTCACTGTATGTTTTATCTTCCATTTTTTAGTTTTTTTAAATAAAATAGGCGAATTACGGGTTAAAAAGCCCCGTTAGGGGTGAAATATTGGTAAAAAGGCTAAGCCCTCACTTTGAAAGCTCCTTTAGGGGTGAAATATTACACCCCTAAAGGCAGGGTTGCTTGGTTCTAAAAACCACGAAGTGGTTGAACGTGAATAGCCGTTGGTGAAACCTACGGGAATGGGAAAAGTGGCGTTTATAGATAACTCTGAAAGAGTTGAACTATCATTTAGTTTAACCCTTTCAGGGTTAGAGATACCTTTCACTTCCTAAAACCCGAGTTTCACTCGGGGCTATTCACGTTTAATCCCTTCGGGATTTTCAAAGAAATAGAACTAACCAACCCTGCCTATGGAGGGAGGAATTCAAAAACCGCTTGTCCATAATGACAGGCGTTTTTTGCTTTTGTACCTCACATTTCATACCTCATACCTCAAAAAACCGCTTCCGACCCGTCAGCAACACCTGCATCGCCCCCTTTTTTTGCTGCCGCAACAAGTCCACTTTCTTTTTTAATATCCCTATCTCTGCGTCTGCCGTTTGGAGAATTTGCGCTATGGCGGTTTGCTCGGCGAGAGAGGGATATGGTATTTTAACAGTACAAAAATCTTCATAACTTATTTGCTTGCCGTCACGAATGCCAATTACAGCAATAGCTAAATGCCCGATAAAATCATAAGATTTAAAATATTGCTTATAAAACTCATCAATAATCGGGCATTTAGGCTTCAAAACAGTATAAGCGGGACTAACAATACCTCTGTAATTTGAATATTCTAGTCCGCCTTGAAAAGAGCGAAGACTTATTACAAAATCACCTTTTTCTACTAATTTGAAAGAAGTAGTTTCTCCTGTCGGCATTGTTACTCGTGCTTCTAACATAATTCTTGGAATAATACCTCTATTTTGTGTTGATGATAAAAGTTCTTCATTATCAAATCCCTTTATTGAGATGCTTTTAAATATTTCTCCCGCGCCTAATTTCATCCACGCCCCCTCAAACCCCTTCAAGCGCACAGCCCCCGAGAGCAACCGCTGCATCAAACCTTTTTTGCGCTGCTCTTTGAGGGCGATGAGTTGGGTGGTGCCTTGTATCGCCTTATCTATGGTGCTGAGCACTTGGGCGATGGCTTTTTGTTCGGGGAGGGGGGGGATGGGGAGTTTAATAGTTGCCAAATTACTTGGATAAATATGAACAACAGAATTACCTTGCCCTAATCTTCGTTTCTGTTTTTTTGCTAAATCAGTTTCTAAAATGTACGATAGACATTCAGCATTTACATCTATTTGTGTAGATAGAATGATGACATCTCCTCCTGCATAAGCCTTTTCATCATTTATATATGCCGTTGCCTTTCCAATTTCTTCAATTGTTTCACCTGAACCTGCAAAAAGAATATCACCTTTTTTTATCTCTTGACTTTCTTTAGCAACAGCTTCTGTAATAAATGATTTAAAGTTTTTGATTACAAAATCATATGTCGTGTATAGTTCG
This sequence comes from Saprospiraceae bacterium, assembly GCA_043768285.1. Classification (GTDB taxonomy): domain Bacteria; phylum Bacteroidota; class Bacteroidia; order Chitinophagales; family Saprospiraceae; genus JAAFJT01. The sequence continues at coordinate 8,773 of JAYVKQ010000186.1, forward strand.
CCATATCTCACACAAGGCAATCCTTCGGAAATAACTTGGTCTTTCAAAATTCCTTTGCCTTTTGAAAATTTTCCTAATTCACTCAACTCCTTCACCACCCACCCATTCGGCAAGCCGTCATTGATAAAATCCTTGGTTGTTCTATTTTCCATACGGGTATTGTTTTATTAAAAATGAGTAAAAAATGCGACTATTGGGTTGAAAAGCACCGTTAGGTGCGAAATATTGGTAAAAGCGAGTTGGTTTCTTTCTAAAAGCCCCTTTAGGGGTGTAATAATTGGTAACCCTAAACGCTATCTCACCCCTAACGGGGCTTTAAAAAATGAAGAGATTTTCGATGTTACCAATATTTCGCACCTAACGGTGCTTTTCAACCCAATAGTCGCATAAAAAAGGGGTTTATACTGAGGGGATATGTTATACGCAAAACCTTTGATGATAAGCTCACGCAAGTAGCGGGTCGCCCATTGTCGGAAGTGCGTACCAACGTGCGATTTGACCCGATAACCGACGGATATGATGACATCGAGGTTGAAAACTTGTACAGTCCTTTTAACGTTTCGAGTACCCTCTTTTTGAACTGTCAAGTATTCCTTGACAGTTGGGATTGTCTCTAATTCACCTTCATCATAAACATTTTTGATGTGTAAACTAATATTTTGTTTAGTCGTCTGAAAAAGTTCAGCCATCTGAATTTGCGATAACCAAACCGTTTCATCTTGTACTATAACATCAATTTTGGTATCACCCGCAGGAGATTGATAGATGATTATCTCGCCGTTGTTGTTCATAACTGATTGATTTTCAAATTTATACTAAAAATACTGAGGGGTATCATGTCGAGTATATCCTCAAAATGATATACCATTTCAAATGAGGGTATGACCATACTGGTGACATCAACGGCATGGTCAATAACTTACAAAAAAACATAGTCACGACATTTAATCGGCTCATATCAAAATGAAAGCATTAAAAAAAAGATAATGTGTTTTGCAAACGATGACATATATTTTGCAAACGATAATTATTTCAAATTATTGATAATCAATATCTTATCGTTTGCAAGTCCTTGAAACTAACTTACTATTTATACATTTTATGCAAACGAAAAAATTCAGTTTGTTCCAAAATGGAACATAGTGGCAGTATGTGCATTTTTTGCACGCACTCAATCCATCAACGCTTTCAGATAATTATCCAAAGTAGCTTGCACGTCTTTCAATTCCGTTTCTAAAACCTCAATTTCAGCTTGTACGGCTTTAATATCCACCGTTTCTTCCTCCTCAAAAGTATCCACATAGCGGGGAATATTGAGGTTATAATCGTTATCCGCTAACGCTTGAGGGGTTGCAACGTAGCTAAATTTATCTTCACGCACGCCAGCCCCCCAGCCCCCAGAGGGGGAGTTTTCAGAAAAATGGCGATAGGTTTCAACGATTTTATCAATATCGGCAGAGCGCAAGCGGTTTTGGTTTTTACCACTTTCGTAGTGCTTAGACGCATCTATAAAAAGGACGTTTTTATTATCTCCTTTACCTTTATTGAAAATGAGAATGGCGGCAGGGATACCCGTTCCGAAAAAGAGATTAGCGGGTAAGCCAATCACGGCTTCTAAAATATTGTCCTCGATAGTGCGTTGGCGGATTTTGCCCTCGCTGCTGCCCCTAAACAAAACCCCGTGCGGCACGACCACACCCACTTTGCCCCGCCCATCGTAAGCCGTTTCAATCATGTGTGAAATAAAAGCCCAATCGCCCTTGCTTTTAGGGGGAACGCCCCGCCAAAAGCGGTTATAAACATCGGTTTCGGGGTCAAAACCATCGGTGTTTTTAGTATCTTCTTTGTCCTCCACCTTGCCCCATTTATCGAGTGAAAAAGGGGGATTAGCCACAACGGTATCAAATTTCATCAAAGCATCGCCCTCTTTCAGTTTAGGGTTGCGAATGGTATCGCCCCAGCGAATGGTGGCATTATCGAAGCCGTGCAGAAACATATTCATCACCGCCAATGCCCAAGTGCTGCCGTTTGCCTCTTGCCCATAGAGTGAAAAATTGTTAGACCCCACTTCTTCGCCCGCTTTGATGAGCAAGGAAGCCGAGCCACAAGTCGGGTCGCATATACGAGACCCTGGCTTAGATTTGGTGAGTTTGGCAATAAGGGTAGAAACCTCTTTGGGTGTAAAAAACTCACCCGCTTTTTTACCCGCATCACTGGCAAAATTTTCAATCAAGAACATATACGCCCCCCCGATGATGTCGTTTCCTTCTAAATGCGAAGGGCGCAAATCAAGCGTTTCTTTATTAAAATCCAATAAAAGTCCTTTCAAACGGGTGTTTTTATCCTTTGCCTCGCCCAATACGCTGCTATTGAACGATATGTTTTGGAAGATACCCGCCCCATCTTCGCTGTACAGTTTTTCACGGTTAGCCTCTACCAAATCGGCTAAAGCGATGTCAATGAGTTCGCCAATATTGACCTCGTTGCGGTTGTCAAAAAGGTATTTAAAATGACTATTGGTGGGTACAACAAACCGTTCGTGTTTCATGGCACGGTCAGCCCGGTCACGGTCACCTTCGTATTTTTTCAGATAGGTATCGTACTTATCATCATGCACATCGCTGAGGTACTTGATGAACAGCATGGTAAGCACATAATCTTTATAGATACTGGGGTCAATGGAGCCACGGAACGTATCACAGGCTTTCCAGACGGCATCGTTGATGTCTTTTTGCGTTATTTTCATACACTATTTTTTTCTAAATGTTTAAAAATTGTCTCTTGAATGATGGCGTGTTTAAGTGTTTCTAATTGTTTTTTTAAAGCTAACTCTTGATGCCGTAATTTTTCAATATTTAAAATCAGGTCTTGTTTTTCAAGAGGAGGAATTGGTATAATCAAATCGCCAATATCAGATTTATTTAAGGATGGCAAAGCTGTTCCTTTTGCACTACCAGATAATACAGCCTGTGTTTTCGGATGATTGATAAACCACGCTAAAAAGTCGGGTAATAGGGAGGGGGTCTGTAAACGCAAGACAATAAACATGGAAGAAGCCACCGCAGGATAAGCAATGTCCTGATAAGCGACTGCAAAATGGTCATATCCCTTTGCGGCTACTAAAACATCGCCTTTTTGTAAAAAATGTTTTTCTAATTTTTTGTCAAAATGTAATTCGGGTGTAACGGTGTCTAAAAATTGTCTGTTGTCATCAAAATGCCGTGCTTGCACATAAAAGATTTCTCCGAAAGCGACGGGCTTTTCGTAGATACCTGTTTGAATATGTGCAATATCTTTAATTGTTATCATAAAATTTAATTGGCAGTATATGGGCTACGAGTAAAGTACAAAGATAAAATTATATTGATTTGATATACAAATTTTTTCAATAAATTTAAAATATTTTTTTTAGTATATTAACTACAAACCACTTATGCTTTAATATAGCTTTTAACATTGCTAAATTACCTTTCGATTTGGGGCAAAAAAAAGTATTCGTTGTTTGACGAATACTTTTTTTGAAGCTAAATATTTCACTTAGCATATTAAGACTTTTTTAGGCGCAATCGGCGTGCGTGTCATATCGAAAGTTTTTGTTTTGTCGTGAGGCAAGCGCGCGCCCATTAAATACCAATACGTGCTACAGTGACAAAGTTAAGTTGTAACATTTGATTGGTGATTGTTTTTTGGGGAGGGTATTTTTTGGGGGAAATTTTGGTGGGGTGTTGTTGCCCCCCTCAGTATTTTCGTCCCCCAAAAGTGCTTTTTCATAACATTTCGCTATCAATACTTTTTCAGTGCCTTGGATCTCATTTCATGTCAAGAAACATAAATAGACACATGCGCTTTGCCATAAACGTTCCAAAGGAAATACTTACCATAACTTTGATTTTTTGTGTTACTAATTGGAAAGTTCCCGCATAAACGGGGTAATCAACCAAAATATTTAATCATCTATCGTATCAATTTTTCATGTAACTTTTCTATTTCACTTACTAGATTATCCATCGCGGGGTGATAATCTATGTCGAATTCACTTTTCTGTTTCACATACTGATCGGCTCTGTTTTTAGCATATTGTATTTTTTTAATGGCTTCTTCTTTATTATTAGTATAATTACAATATAAGGCTTCTAGGTACTCTAGTTCTGCTTCTGTACCTACTAAAGATGGATAATTGTTATAGTCTTCCTTTAATTCTTTGAAAAGAGGTTTTATTTTTTCATTGATATTTGTTCTGACGATATCTTTTTGATTTGGATAATCCTCAAAATTCGCTTGATAAAATTTTAATAAAATATCATTCTCTTGATTGATAACAGCAATTAAGTTTTTAATTATAAGATTTTTGAAATGATATCTTTTTTCAAAATCTTGAGTTAGTATTTCATAATAAATTACTTTGGCTTTATATAGGTTTTTTAGAGCATGTGTAAAGCAATTTTCACAAAACTTGGATAAAGTATATTCTTGATATCCTTCTTTTTTCATCACATCATATGCTTGTGATACAAAATTTAAAGCTAAACCATGATAAAACCTTGGTTCTTTAGTATTCTCATCTTCTTTATTATATTTAGAGATACATTTTAGCCCATGTTGTTTACATACTTCAAAATCTTCAACCCGTCTTAATACCCATAGAATAAAATAATCAATATCTTTTAAAAATTCTTTAGCAATTTTTTTACTTTGGTCATTATCAGATTTATTCTCAAAAGAATCTATAAGTAATTTTATATTTTCTCTTGCATTATCCAGTAATTGTCCACAGTATTCAGCGTATTTTTTTTTGGCTTCTGCTTCTTTTGGCTTTCTAAATGGAGGTATTATTAATAGTAAGATTTTAAAAATTAAATCTATTTTCAAATCTTGAATAAAACTTCTTTTATAAGAACTCCTATTAATTGTATCTAATAATGATTTCTTTTTTTCTAATACATTATTTTGATAAACATCTTTATTACTATAAAGTGTACTAAGCGCATCAAACAGTTCGTGAGCCTTCCCTGAAATTGGATTATTATTTTGTTCAGTAAATAAAATAAGCAATGGTATATTATTGAATATGTTTTTTATTACATCTAACCCTTCACTCAAAACAAAATCTGTATCATAAAACTTATTATAATCTAATGATTTTATCAGAGTGAAATTGTTCATGTAAATTAAATACTCCTTTGTTCCAATATTTTCCCATAGTCTAATATAGTTTTTATAATTTTCGAGTTTACCTTTAGCTTCAACAAGGTATTTTTTAAAGGATTCTTTCCTTTTTACATTATCTGTATTTAATAGAGTTTCCTCTATTATTTGGTAAGACTTTGAAAACAAAGGTGTATCAATTTTCATAGAATAAAAATTCGCAAATTCTGTGAAAGACTTTACGTATTCTTTTTGTTTTTCATTAAGTGCAATTACATTTATACCTCCAAAATTATTATTTTTTCGTAGTTGTATATATGTTTTATAGAATTCTAATACGTCAATATAGTCTTTTTTATCTTTTAGATAGAGAAATAAAAAAAACTGAAAAATATTTCTATTAATGAACTGATTGCGATATAACTAATTGATAATCAATTAATTATTTTTTTTCTTGAGTAGCCTTAGAGTAAACTAAGTTATTGATTATTAGGCTT
>JAYVKQ010000187.1:0-5155 GCA_043768285.1 Saprospiraceae bacterium
ACGGTTGATTTTGAGATAATTTAGATTTTTTTATAAAAAAATCTAAATTATCTCAAAATCAACCGTTTACCGTTTCCTAAACTGCCGTCCTAAACGTCCGTTACTAATTAACCACCCGCGCTAACACCACACTCGGTTGATAACCAATCCGTTGAGTGACGACATAGAGAGAGTCGCCTCGAGTCCACACAACGGGTTTTTGATAGACCGACCAGCTATCTAACGCGGATTTGCGGTAGCCAATAGATGCCCCCTTAGTATCGCACTGAATTTTTACGTAATTTTTGGTGTATTCTACGCGGGGGAAAGCTGTTTTAGGGGCTTCATTTTGATTGTTCCACCATTTTAGGCGCATATCGTTTTCGGATGTACTGCTCATATCGCCGTATTTTTTTGTCCATGCCTCATGTGTTGCGCGAAGTTCTTTGAGCTTGGCGGCGTGTTCGGGATTATCTATTATATTCTTTAATTGATAGGGGTCGCGTTCCGTATCGTAGAGTTCTTCAACGGGTTTGGTGGGTCTAAACCATTGCATTTGTGTTTCGTTCAATTGATTTTCAGCACGAAGGCGCAATATTTCTCTCATCGTATTGATTTGCAAACGATACTGAATGTTTTGATAATAGGGTTTTTCGGGCATATAGTTTTTGAGATATTGGTACCGCCCATCGCTGACCGAGCGCACACCCTCATATTCCGAATCCATGCGGTCACGCGCGCCATATATATATGTGCGGGGTTCTTTCGCCTTTTTAGTACCTATAAATACCTGCCCTTGCATATGTTTTGGTATAGCTACTTCCGTCAGCGACAATACTGAGGGGGGTAGGTCAATAAAGCTAACCAATTGATTATCAACTGTTCCCATCTTGCTTTCATCATCGTAAGGGTTACGAATTATCATCGGCACTTTCAAACCTCGGTGCGTAATTTCTCTTTTCACGAAAGGCAAACCATCGCCGTGGTCACTGAAAAAGAAAATAATGGTATTGTCGTACAAACCATCTTCTTTGAGTTCTTTGATAATCTGCCCGACTTGTTTATCCATTTCCATAACATTGCTTAAATGCCGTGCAATATCTTGTCTAACAATATCATTATCGGGATAATAAGGTGGCACTATGACATCTTTCGGATTGACCAAAAGAGGTTCTTTTGCGCGCCCCCATATCTGCGATTCGTGGGTAATCATTAGATTAAAAACGGAGAAAAAAGGTTGATTTTCCTCTTTGCGATTGCGCCAATGGGCTTTTTTATTACTGGCATCCCAAGTGGTAACGGGGGCTTCAAATTGATAATCTTGTTTATCATTATTCGTACAATAATAGCCCGATTGTCGCATATATTCAGAAAAACACTTAACGCCCGAAGGTAAAAGGGCAGAATATCCGACATAATTAGTAGGATAAGCATTTTTATTAGTTGCATTTACACCGCCAGTCCGCATATGCTGTGTCCCGATAGATGTTTGATAGCAACCCGTTATCAAAGCAGAACGGCTCGGCGCACAGACCCCCGCCGTCGAAAAAGCATTGGTATAACGCACCCCCTCAGTAGCGAGCTTATCTAAGTTGGGTGTTTTAGCAACAGTCTCACCATAACAACCCAAGTGGGGCGACATATCTTCGCAGGTAATCCAAAGGATATTGGGGCGCGTGGCAACGGGTTTGTGTTTGATAGCGGACAGGCTGATTATGGCACAAAAGCCTAATATGATAGTTTTAGTCATTAGTTTTAGATTTATAATAAAGCAAATAGGTATTCTCATAAAAAAAATATCTGTATTACACTGCAAATCTAACAAGACTAAACAGCAAAATCTATAACTGAACGTTATTAAATATAGCGTTTAACTAAATTATCCTATCTCTAATCTAAAATCCAGATAAATTCCTTTTTATTCGCTATTTTTACAGTGCTATCGAATTTAATTTAAACCAAATTATTCCACTCCAAAAGTTCTTTCTATGATGAAAAGAATACTATTTTCCTTAACCCTATTGCTTTGCAGTGTGTTGTTTGCGAATACCGCTTTTGCGCAAAAACAAATAACGGGTAAAGTGACGGGCGACAATGGCGAACCCATTCCCGGCGTAAGCGTTGTCGTCAAAGGAACGGTCAAAGGAACAATTACTGATATAGACGGTAATTTTTCTCTTACGCTTCCAAGTAATGCCACTACTTTAACCATTAGTTCTGTGGGCTTTCTTACCCAAGATGTTGAGGCAGGCAATGCTTCCACATTGGATATTAAAATGGCAGAAGATACCAAGCAGCTTGATGCCTTGGTGGTCACGTCATTTGGTATCAAACGAGAGAAAAAGGCATTGTCTTATTCTGTTACCGAAGTCAGTGGTGCAGAGGTCGTGGAAGCCAATCAACCGAACCTTATTGCTGCCTTGCAAGGTAAAATCCCTGGTGCGTTGATTACCAATTCGAGTGGTGCGCCGGGTGCTGGTACGAGCATTATACTGAGGGGTATCAATTCCCTCGCGCCCGGTGCTAATAATCAACCTTTGATAGTGATTGACGGTATGATTATGAGCAATCAGACGGTGACAGGAAATGTACTGCCCAGTGCAGGGTCAAACGCCGCTAATGGTAGCAGCGATGAGCAATATTCACAAACAAATCGCTTGGCAGATATGAACCCCAATGATATTGAAAGTGTCAATATCTTGAAAGGGGCATCTGCTACGGCTTTGTATGGCTCACAAGGCTCAAATGGGGTTATCGTTGTGACCACAAAACGCGGGGTTATCGGCAAGCCAGCTATAACGATTAGTACCAATTACACCGTAGAAAATTTAGCAAAAACACCCGATATTCAATCGCAATATGTAGATGGTTTTGTAAATAGACGCTTTGCACCTGGTACTGTTTTTTGGCAATGGGGTCCTATAAATAACGGTAGTGATGTATTTTATAACAATCAAAAAGACCTATTCGTGCAAGGCGCACGGAGCGATAACAATATCAGTATTGCAGGTGGCAGCGAAAAATTCAGCTACCGCAGTTCTTTAGGCTTTTTTGACCAAAAAGGTGTTGTGCCGAATACCACATACAGACGTTTGACAGGCTCTTTGAATAGTACATTTAAGGCAAATGACTGGCTTAGTTTATCGGGTATTGTGACTTATACAAAATCAGGTGGTGCAAAACCTAATGGTGGCGATAAGTCCATTTTTAGTGCGCTTTCTAATTACTCAGCTTCATATGACATCAATAATTATGTACGCCCAGATGGGTCAGAAATTGATTATTCAAATGGTATTATTGACAATCCGCGTTGGTTGGCAGAGTTCAGTCAATTTAAGGACAATGTCAATCGTTACGCCACGCAATTAAAAGCGGATGCGCAAATTGCGCCGTGGTTGTCCTTCACATATCAAATTGGCTTGGATGCTTATACGGATTTCCGTACCCGTTTTGCCCCACCTTCTACGGACGTAGGTGCGCAAATCGGGGGTTTTATCACCGAAGAAAATGTCAATTCGCGTATCTTAACGTCTAACGCTATTTTGCGAGCGACAAAAGAGATAAATAAAGATTTGAAAATATTAGGCTTGGTCGGTAACTCTGTTTTTGATAATAATTTTCAAAGCGGATTTGTACGGGGCGAGCGTTTAGGCGTTGCTGATTTTCCGACTATTCGGAATGCAACGGCTTATTTTGCGGGGCGTACGGATGCCCGTAGTCGCTTGGTAGGCTTATTTGGAGAATTGTCTTTGGAATATAAAGACTATCTATTCATCAATGCATCTGCCAGAAATGACTGGACTTCTACCCTACCGAAAGCCAATAATTCGTTCTTTTATCCTTCAATAGGCATTGGCTTTATTTTCTCAGAAGCCTTGAAAATGAATGAAAATTTCTTGAGTTATGGTAAAATACGCGCTTCTTATGCTGAGTCGGGCAAAGGCACTGACCCACATCAGATAGGGACATATTACTCTTTCCTCACGCCTTTCGGGGGCGCAAGCCAAACCCAAATCAGTGGTACAACGAGTGACCCAAGTCTGCGCCCAGAACGGACTAAAGAAAATGAATTGGGTTTAGAATTACGCTTTTTCCAAAACCGTTTTGGTATTGATTTTACTTATTTTGACCGCAAAAGTATTGATTTAATCCAGCCTTTACCTGTATCTAACACAACAGGCTTTTCTCGTTTTGTCTCTAATGTAGGGTCAATCAGAAATAAAGGTATTGAGTTGGCAGTGAATACTACGCCTGTTAAAACGAAGGATTTTAGATGGAATATGAACTTCTTCTTTACAAAATTCAGTGGCGACGTGTTGCGCATTTCGGATAGTATTCAGCAAGTAGATTTGTTTGACGGTGGCGCGAGCAATTATAGTATGCCTATCACGTATCGCTATAAAGTAGGTGGTAAAGTAGGCGATTTATATGGTTTTCAATTCCGCAAACATTCTTCGGGTGCTAACCTAATTGGTGCTAATGGTTTTCCATCTATCAATAACACAGGATATGTATTGGTCGGTAATGCTATACCAGATTTTACAACCAGTGTGAATACATCCTTAATGTATAAAGGTATAACCGTGTCAGGCTTGTTTGAATGGCGCAATGGCGGTGATGTCGTAGATATGAGCCAACGCAATTCCCTCCGGAATGGTCTTTTGAAAAGCACGGAACGACGTTATGAGCAAGTCGTTTTTAAAGGGGTATTGGCTGATGGTTCGCCCAATACTCTACCCGTCGAAATTACCGAAGCGACCTTATATCGGGACTTTAACCGCTACAACAGCACTTCCGAAATCATTTTGCAAGATGGTTCTTGGTTGCGTTTGCGTAATATTTCTGTATCTTATTCTCTGCCAAAATCAGCATTGAGTAGGCTGCCCTTTGCGGGCTTAACCCTGCGCGTTACGGGTAATAATCTTTGGTTGAATACACCTTATCGTGGCTACGACCCCGAGGGAAATTTCTTTGGTTCAAGTAGTAACGTCATGGGTTTCAATGGTTTAGTAACACCACCTACTAAGAATTTTTCGGTGGGTTTGAATGTTGATTTTAAATAAAATTTTAACTACTTAGGTTAGCCACTAATTGCACTAATTGCACTAATTTATAAAACATTTTATAAAAAAAAATTAGTGCAAATTAGTGCAATTAGTGGCTAACCTAAGTAGTA
>JAYVKQ010000188.1:0-6305 GCA_043768285.1 Saprospiraceae bacterium
TCGGAAACTGATTTTGATATTTTTTTTCAAAAAAAATATCAAAATCAGTTTCCGAAACCGTTTGCTCTACCCATCATTACGGTCTTTACGCTTAAACCAACCTTTATGCTCACGCTTTCTGCGTTCAGTTGATATATCAAACAGTCCCAATTTAATGCCTGCTTGCGCGTTCAAACCTGATAATTGACTATTAGTTAAAGTGGCTGTTCCTGCATTGGCAATCGGATATGTAACAGTACTGCCCGTAGTCAAACGATAGCTGCCACCTACATAAACCTTGAGAAAACGGAAAACATTCATTTCGACATTTGCCCCTACTTGCGCTGTGAAAAATGGGTTATAATCACCGTGATTATCAATACTTAGCCCATGAAAATCATCTCGATTGCCTCGGCGATACCAAAAACTGCCTGTACTATCCAATCGTACATACCCTGCGCCAATCAATACGGGAAAATTGAGATGTATTAATTTATGAGGGTTTACGGTATAGCCTAACGCCAAACCACCATAACCATAATTCATTTGTAAACCTGTATTATTGCTTAAAGTTGGCGTAAAAGAACGCGCACCGTAACCCGCTACGCCAATACTCAATCGTTCGTTGAAAATCAACATAGCTGAACCACCATTTGCGGGGGTATATGTACCAGCTGTACCGAGATATTGAAATTCGGGCGCAACATAAAATCCGATTTTGCGCAATTTAGGTTTTATGCTATTAAAAAGTGTCTGCGTTTTAGGGATACTGTCCGTGATAGCTTCTGTATCTTGTGCAGATATAGGGGAAGTTATTGAAAGCATGATGGCGACGAAGCCAAGTAATTTATAATTCATGTTCAGAATATTTAGTGCATCAACAGCGATGTATTACACCTAACGCCTCGTGCTTTAAAGAGGTTGCGTCTCTTTTAAAACCAACCGACTTTGCCTTTGGGCTGGTAGATTTTAAAGAAAAAATTGCTTTTTTTTACTATTTCTAAAAATACGGCGCGAATCGCTCCATCAAGTCACGCAAAGCATGATGGCGCGAAACGTGCTCACAGGAAGCATGATTGAGGGAGCCCCTCTGTAAAAAAAACGATATGAAAAAAAAGTTTCTATTTTTTTCCCAAATAGGTGTTAAGATTTGGCAACCGAGTGTATTAACCAATGTAACGTCTCTGTATAACCTCAAAAAAACAGTATCGTTGTACTATAGAGTATAACACACCAAAAGGCATAACACCAAAGAACAGACTTCCGAAAAACAAATTATTATCATGAGACATTTTGGGTTTGCGATTTTGACGAGAAATAAAGGTGGGGATACCCCCTCAGTATTTTGAGCCAAAATCGTAAATCTAAAATGTGAATTTGAATTGAGGATGTTAGAGATAGCAAGGATGTTAAGGATTTTACTTACACACATTGATACTAAAAATGAGCTATATAAAATGTATTATTCATGTAATAGCTTCTATAGTTTGTGTTTAGGCAATATCCTTAGCTTCCTATCTATCTTTGACATCCTCATTCAATTAACAATCAATAACCTTAAATTTAATTATACCGTTTGCTAACCCCCCACAAAAACACTCGCTTTTTAATCGAAGTGGGTTTCCCAAAACAGCGCTGTTATTTATTGGGAACGATACGGAAAACCTTTTTTAAATGATGTGTCTTTAATGATGAAGTATAAATGATGCGTGAAGAATTTTTTAAATTGTTGATATTCATCGTTCAACATTTATAATTTATTATTACTAAGGGAAATATGAAAGTTTAACCTAAACCCTATTAATAAAAAGGTAGTTCTTGATATACTTTATTTACTATATTTTAGAAATTAAAATGTGAAAAATACCATTTTCTAAAATAGGTGATTTCGCAAGAAAAGAGTTATCATTGCTTATGCAATGCTTAAACCAGAATATTTGAAGACTATAATTCGTTGATTTTCCGCGTTTATGCCTTAACCCCCAAAAAAGAACTTTACGAAAACTACCATTCTTTAACCTTATTAAAAAAACAAACGTTATGGCTACTAAAACAGCAGGAAAAAAAAATACTTTGACTATGAAAACTGCCCTTGCTGGAGGGAATATTCGCATTGATGTACATGCCATCAAAATTCCAGAAGAACTGAGAGTGCAGGCAGAAGATGAACTTTTTAGACTTATTCCAACTTTGCCCAACCCCATTACTTATCCGCTTGCTATCCCGACCAATACTGACAACCCCACCAGAATGATTATCAGCGATTGGGCTATTCAGTATGTGTCCATGTTGGAATATGAAAAAATTATTGATGGTCCTAATTGTGGCAATGGACAATGCATAGTCGATGGAGAATTGATTTGTTGCCCTAAAGATGATCCTGACACCTTAATGGCATCGGTTGATGGTGAAGGCGTGACGGTTATTCATAAAAAAGCCTTTCTCGCGCCCCTGTTTTTTGATTTAAAATTTTATGATAGTGCCAATATGCCTTTAATTGCCTATCAAGGGACTTTAAGTGGTAATCCCCAAGTGCGGTATATCGGGTGATTGATGAAGAAATATTGCACCATATTGAAATAAAAGTGGGGGAAAGCTATCAATATTTGAATACATCGGATAGTGAATAAATATCTTTTATTGGAGGAAACGGTAAAGACTAAATTAATACTTGTGCATTAATGTATAGCATTAGAACCATTTGTTGTATAGGCTTTTTACTACTATCATGGACTATCTCTGGGCAAATGACAACAGCAGATAGCTTAAAAATTAATGTTTTGTTTGTAAAAGCGCAGGAATGTGCTGATGCAAATAAAGCATTAATTTTATGGGATAGTGCTGCTTTATATTGTCAAAAAAAACACTATTGGGAACAGTATGTGGTGGCATGTAGTGGTGCAGCTTTTCAATCGACAACATTAGTTCAGCCAAAATTATGTTATGAAAATACTTTAAGGTTTGAACAAGCATTTAACAATTATTCTTCATACTTGAGGAACAATAAAGATAGCATCAAACAAAATGTCATTTTAGCTTATAGTTTTTACTATTTTAAGATTGGGGATCATAAAAAAGTAATCTCTCTTATAGAAACTCATCTAACAAATCTGAAAAGTAAAGGATTAGATAGAAATGAAAATTATGTTCATTTAATTATTAACGATTATATTAATATTGGAGCAAACGAATTGATTTTAGGAAATATCCCAAACGCCATTGAAAACTATACGGAGGTTTACAAAATTCTACAATTATATTTTCCAAAGAATTTTAGACGTAATCTACAATTAAATATAAATCTTGGATCACTTTATACTAAAATAAATAATTTTAATCAAGCTTCAATATATTATCAAAAAGCTTTAATTGCCAAAGATTCTTTGGTAAGAAAGATGGTTTTTAAAAATAATAATAAATTAGCATTAGAAGAAATAAACCAAAATTATATATTACTGTATAGGTCGATAGCTGATTTTCACTTAAAACAATTCAAATATGATAGTGCTATTTTTGCACTTAATACCGCATTGACATACTTAAACCAAGACAACCCTATTTGGCAGTCAATTATGAAAAAACTGGGTGATGTATATATTGAAGCCAGTATGTTTGATAAAGCGCAGGTTCATCTGCAAAAGGCATTAGTAGCAGCGCAAAAAAAATATACTCGCCATTTTGAGTTAGCACGGATAAATTTATCATTTGCGCGATTATCCGACAAAAAGAAAGAGTATGCGAAAGCATTAATCTATACCCAACAAGCCTTGATTGCCCTATCCGAAAAGTTTGACAATCCAGATATTGCGACGACCCCCTCAGTATTGGAGGTGTTTTCTAAGCGGGATTTGTTGGAGGTGCTTGACCTCAAAGTGGCATTGTTGCTGAAAATGGCTGCCACACAGCCCAACTATCTCGATATTGCCTACACAACGAGCCAAAATGCGGAGGGTTTGATAGATATTATCAGAGCCGACTGCACCTCCGATTTTGACAAACAGTATTTAGCCGACCTGTGTTATCCCATCTATGAAAAATCTGTCCGCATTGCCTATCAACTCTATGCACGGGATAGGACGGATAACTATATGGTGTCGGTTTATAACTCCATCGAAAAAAACAAAGCAAGTGTCCTACTCGAAGCCCTTAAAAATACGCAAGCCGAAACGGAAATCAATCAAACTGACCGCAATCGCCTCTATCAGTTGCGGTCAGAAATATCGAAATTGGAGGATAAAATATACAGAGAAAAAAATGAAAAGCGCAAAACGCTCGACAACTCCGATGTGATGGCACTCCAAAGCCGATTGACGGAAGCCAAGCGCGAATTTGAGGCGTTTACCAAAAAATTGGAAAGCCAAACGCCCGATTATTACAGGCTAAAATTCGGCAAATTGACCCGCGATATGGTGGATATTCAAAAAGAATTGCCCTTAGATGCCATTTTGCTCGATTACTTTATCACGCCTGATGCCATTTATAGCATCGCTTTGACGCATAACAGCAAGCCCATGTTATTCAAAACGGACAAAGGCAGCGCATTTGATAGCACTTTATTGAACCTGCGCCGTTTTATATCGGAACAGCGGTCTATGGATGCGTCCCTATTTGCCAAGCAATCCTACGCGCTCTACGATGCCTTATTGCATACCCCCCTCAGTACCAAAGGCATTGGGATACCCGCATTAGCGACCACACCCAAGCCCAATCGCTTGATTATCATCCCCGATGGCTTGCTCAACTATATCCCTTTCGATATTTTACTAACAGCCAATAGCCCAACAACCCCTTCTTTTGCGCAAATGCCCTATGTGCTGCGCGACTTTACGGTGAGTTATGCCTACTCCGCCGCCGCCTATGTCGAACAAAAGCGGTTTAAAACGGGTCGCGCCAAAAAGCTATTTGCAGGCTTTGCGCCCATCTACAAAACGGATAGCACCCAAAACCAAGACCCATTGGCATTCAGAACCCGCAGCAATCCCCTACGCAATCTGCCAGGCGCACAGCGCGAGGTGGATTCGGCAGCCGTGCTTTTCAAAGGCGATGCCTTTAGGGCGGCGGACGCAACCGAAAAAGCGTTTAGAGACCATGCGCATGAGTATAGGGTACTCCATTTGGGTATGCACTCTTTGTTGAACGATAAATTTTCATTGCTATCGCATCTGGTATTTACGAATAACAGTCAAGACAGTACTTTAGACAATGAATTGACTATCAACGAATTATACGGCTTGCGCCTACAAGCGGATTTGGCAGTATTGAGTGCTTGCAATACGGGCGTGGGCGATATCAACCGAGGCGAGGGCGTTATCAGTGTATCCAGAGCATTTGCCTATGCGGGTGTGCCTGCCACCATTATGAGCCTTTGGGAAGTAGAAGATTTTTCAACCTCAAAAATCATCGCCGCACTCTATAAAAACCTAAAAGCAGGTCAATACAAGGATGAAGCCTTACGCGCTGCCAAATTGCACTACCTCGACAATGCCAAAACGGAAACGGAAGCGCATCCCTATTTTTGGGCGGGATTGATAACTACGGGCAATAATGCCCCGCTTGATTGTAGCACCCCCCTCAGCGTTTATTGGCTTTTGTTGCTTTCCCCTTTTGCATATATCATCTATTTATATACGAAAAATAAAGTTAAAAACCAAACTTCACCATCATGAGAAAAGTAATTGTCATCGCTAAACCCAATTCAGCGTATAAAACAACCGAAGGATTTTATGAACAACTCAGGAAAACGGTCAATCGGGTAGGATTTGTTTTCGACATCAAGCTTGAGCGGCTGCACGATGTGCGCTTTGAGATTGAATATATGTCCAACAACGAATTATATAATAATGATCAATATACTAAATTGACACTATTAGAGGAAAAGTTTTTTAAGGATGTCATTGACCCACGAAATACGGATATGCCACCTTCTCCAGAGGAAGTCAAAGTGATAGACCTCCGCAGAAGGCTACATCGTTATTTTAATCTGGACACTTCCAATGGAGTATGCAGTATCGGGCTTTTCATTATTTTAAAAATTTGTCAATTTTTAGGCATTTTAGTAGAAAAAGTGTGGTTAGATAGGCGCATTAGACCCAGTGCTTGCACAGGGAGAGCCAATTTGACCACGATGAATATACAGCAAGCCATTCAAACCTATCAACGTTCATTAGCCCCAGGTGCCCCACCCCCGCCACCTATGGGAGATGGCATCGTTGTGGGCGTTTTAGATGGCGGGATGAATATAGCTAATGGGAACATCGCCAATCAATTGTGGCAAGACCCCAATCATAGCAACCAAATGGGTATAGATTGTTTGACCCCAATTACGG
>JAYVKQ010000189.1:0-2504 GCA_043768285.1 Saprospiraceae bacterium
TTTACACTTAAACCCGAAACTCGGAATATTATTTTTATTTCTCTAATATATTAAAATTAAATTTTTAAAATACCTTGTTTCTTGAAATGATATTAAATAATGATTTTGTAATTTTGGTGTTTGAAAAAATAGTAAGCATATTTATAACCAAAACTTTAAACGAATGAGAATAATACAGCAACACCTATATATGGGTATATTTGGTTTTTTTAATAAAAATAAAGCTGTCATTGCGAGGAGGTACGACGAAGCAATCTGCCATGTTTACCACGAATTTAAGTCGTTAATTAAGATTTGGGATGTAAATTCAATGAAAGAAATCCTGCAAAATGCCACAGATTGCTGTGTCGTACCTCCTCTCAATGACAGCTTATTTTTAAATAGGAAAAAATTGTCGAAAGTTGCCCAAGTGCTACTTACATTAGTGTTTTTAATAGAGACAAATTGTATATATGCCCAACGCGACACCACCGACTACGTTTTCCAAGATGCCATCGAAAACGCCGTTGCCAATAATGACGACCTTTCTTTCGACTACGATACCGAATTTGAATACCTTAAAGACTTTATCAAAAACCCGCTCGACATCAATATCGCCACCAAATCCGATTTTGAAAAACTCCGATTATTGACTACCGAACATATTGATAATATCATTGCCCATCGCGAACGCCGCAAACGCTATATCACATTAGTCGAATTAGAAAGCATTGTAGATATGATTACCCTCAACCGTGTATTGCCTTTTCTTACCGTAGAAGAAACAGTATATCAAACACAAGTGCCTATTAAACAATGGTTTACACGCGGTAAGCACGATATTTTTCTACGGTTTGGTCGTATTGCAGAACAATCGAAAGGTTATAAACAGGTAAATACTGAGGGGGGGTATATCGGCAGCCCCAACCGATTATATACGCGCTATCGTTACGCCTTTAATAAAAATCTGCAATTTGGTTTCACTTTGGAGCATGACGCAGGAGAGAAAAAAGTAGTGGATTACGCCAGTTTTCACTTTAAAATATCAGACTTAAATTCAAAAATTAAAACATTATGTGTCGGAGATTATAGCCTATCATTAGGGCAAGGCGTGATACATGAGAATGGATTTAATATGGGTAAAAGTGCCGCCGTCTTGAATATTGAAAAAAATGCTGCGCCTTTGAAGGCTTATACCTCGGTGAATGAAATTAACTTTATGCGCGGCGTTGCGGCGCATTTAAAAATCAATCGAAATACTGAGGGGGTGCTGTTTTTATCGTCCCGCAAGCGCGATGGCAATCTCGTTGTGCCGAAAGACACCGCGTATAACGACTTGTATATCAGTAGTTTACAAAGCTCGGGCTTGCATCGGACGAGGCTTGAAATTGAAGATAAAAATGCTGTCAATCACACTAATATGGGCGCGCGGGTTCAGCACAATATTAGGCGCGGTAGTTTGGCGTTCAATGGCATCTATCATTATTTTTCAAAAAATATAAATCCGCGTGACGAGCCTTATAATCATTACGTTTTTAAAGGAAATCAGTTATTAAATAGCTCATTTGATTATAAATACACATATCAAAATTTTCATTTTTTTGGCGAAACGGCTTCGAGTTTTAATCCTATTTTAAATAATAATGTGTATAAAAAAATAGGCTATGCAAGCCTCAATGGCTTATTGCTGGGTTTAGATAAAAAGCTGTCAATCAGTATATTACAACGATATTTTTCATTGAATTATCAAACTATCAATGCACAGCCTTTTGCTGAAAGCTCGCGCATACAGGACGAAAAGGGCGTTTATATGGGCGTTGAATATCGCCCCAATAAACGCCTAACAGCGTCACTGTACGCCGATATGTGGCAACATAGTTGGTGGCGTTTTCGAGTAGATGCACCGAGTTATGGGTCAGAATATTTTGGAAAAATAGCCTACCGCCTTAAAAATACTGAGGGGTATCTGCAAGTGCGTACTAAGACAAAATTGGAGAACGCTACGCGCCTTGATAGCCTAAAAGTTAATCTGCCAACGCCCGTTTCTAAAACCCAATTGCGCATACATATTCAACAAAAAGTATCAAAAAAATTAACCCTACGCAACCGACTTGAATTTGCTTTTTACGAAAAAGAAGACACCAAAAGCAAGGGGTTTATGCTCTATCAAGACATGATTTTTGAACCCGAAAAGTACCCCCTCAGTATTGCAAGCCGCATCGCCTTTTTTGATACCCAAGATTATCAGTCGGCGATATATGCCTACGAAAATGACTTGCTTTATAACTTCACGATATTACCAAACTACTATCAAGGCAGCCGTTTTTATATAAATTTGAGCTATAAAGGTGTGAAAAATTGCCTTTTTGAATGTCGTGTGGCACGCACGCAGTTGAGTAATCGGAGCGTAATAGGCAGCGGTTTAGATGAAATTGATGGGAATGGGCGCACTGACTTAAAATGTCAAGTCAAAATATCGTTTTAAGAAATAAATAATTTGATGCAGCCGTCACTACGTGACTATT
>JAYVKQ010000190.1:0-2860 GCA_043768285.1 Saprospiraceae bacterium
AAAAATTTTAAAAATACAAGAAGGTTTTTGATTTTCTTTTTATAAAAAATTGGAAATTTTTTATAAAAAGAAAATCAAAAACAGCCCCCCGTCTTGCCACGCATGAAAAACTTATCTTAGGTTTCTTAAAGTGCCAAAGTAGAATTAATATGTCAAAAAAATGAAATTTTTTTTAGGTAACGCAAAATAAATGAGTTGTTCAAATGTATCGTTGGACAAATGTCATGCGCAACAGAGTTTGATACTCAAAAAGCGCAGTAAAGTTTGATAACGCTCGCAGCACCGTTAGGTGCGCAGTATGGGTAATACGGCTTCGTCTCCGTTTTTTTGAAGACCCAGAGCAGTGAAATGGCACAGGTTGCACCTCTGCGAGGCTTAAAATGACGTTGCAGAGTACATTGTTACCCATATTTAGCACCTAACGGTTCGGTTAAAATGCGCGTACAAAGAGTATATTTAAGTGACAATTCGCAATCTATATTGCGTGTATTTGGTATCAAACTCTATTGCGCACGACATTAATTCGACAGTACATTTGACCAACTTAATATTTACTCGTTACTAAAATAAATATTTTTTTTAAAAATGTTTGAAATAAATAAAACTTGTATTATCTTTGCGTGCCTTTTTGAAAGGTCATGTTATTTAAGAAAAATTAAAGAAAAAAAAGCAATGGACGCTATCAATTTTGTTCAAGAGCAAATGGCTCGCAAATCAGAACTTCCTTCTTTCAAATCAGGCGATAATATCGTAGTGAATTATAAAATCGTGGAAGGTGATAAAGTACGTATCCAAGCCTACCGTGGCGATGTTTTGCAAATCAAAGGACATGGTTCTAATAGAACTTTTACTGTTCGCAAAATATCTAACGGCGTAGGTGTCGAGCGTATTTTCCCTATTTCTTCACCCAGCATTGACAGTATTGAGGTATTGAAGCGCGGTAAAGTAAGACGTGCGCGTTTGTACTATTTGCGTGGTTTAGTTGGTAAAAAAGCACGTATCAAAGAATTGCAAGGTTCTCCGAACTAATAAATATAGAATTATAAAAAAAAGGCTGCGCTGAAAAGTGCAGCCTTTTTTTTATTGCCAAAATACTGAGGGGTACTAATATTGGGTAATTATTTCTATTTTAGCATTTTAATAATTTTGAAAAATCAAAAACAGCCCCTTGTCTTGCCAAGCATGAAAAACAATTTTAAAGTGCCTATGCAAAATTAGAAATTGGTTACGAAACTACATCAAAAAGCCACCTCGATACATCAAGATGGCTTATATAGTTAATAAAATAATTCTCATTTTGAGTTCAACTTTTCTAACCAAATAAAGAATAATAGAAAATATAAACGATTGAAAATGAATAATTTAAAATACTCATAATTCATAGTTTATAACTCTTCACTCCTTAAACAACCTTATCGGCACAGTTAGAAGAAGCGAAAGCATCGGGTTTGGCTTTAAACACGAAACCCATTCCGAGAATATAACCCATTGCATCGCGCAAAGCTACATTCGATTGGAAATAAGGGTCGGTGTTGATGTCTGCGTGAACTTCTAATTCGACATCATATTTGTCCAACAAATCGCATAATTGGTATGCTACATCCACAGATTTACCCACTTCTGTAATCATACGCTCTCGCAGCGACATGGTTTTGCGCGACATATCGTTGTGGATAAACATAAATCCACCTTTACGTTCGCGCAGAAATACGATTACAGTAGCAAAGTGAATTTCTTCACCCCGTACCTGCGAATCAGAACCAATGCACACTTTCATTCGGTTGCCCAACGAGATTTCCTCGATTAATGTTCGCTCAACGGCTGCTTTTATGGGCAACTCTATCCTTTGTCCGTTGAGCCTACGCCATTCCATTTCCATGTAGTCGAAATTTTGGAAAATTAATAAATTCGTTTTTGTTCGCGAGATGTTATATTAACCAAATATAAAGTGGTTAAGTTCATTTCTCGCCCAAAATTAAACTATTCTTAGAATATAACAAAGTATATTGTTTTTCTAAATTTATTTAAAATGAGGCATAGCAACCTGTAAATAATAAGTTGGTCAAAAATTCTGAAGGGATTGAATATGAATAGGTCAATAAACGCAAAAGAATTACAACTCTGAAGGAGTTAAATATTAATAGCTAAATAATTGATATTTAACTCCTTCGGAGTTGTAGTTCTTTTGAGTCAGCGATTCCGCATTTGGACAAAAAGGAAGATGTGCATTGCTTTTCACATTCCACAGGGTGATTCAAATTGCCCGCTATTGATGGGTTTTCGTGGTCAATATCAATAGCAGACGATTTCAATTACCCTTCCAATGCCGCCACAATATCCATTTCCATCTTTACGAGAAAAAATCAACTGAATATCATCAAAAGAAAATCGGGGTTGCATCCGGACAGACAATGTAGGATTGAAGTAATATTGGGCGTGAAGTGCCAAGAAAAAAGCCTTTACTTTTTTGACTAACGCTACTTAAAGTATCTGTGCCTACTAATGACGCGCTCGGGTTTCAGATTTACGCAATCTTTAAGATTTCGTAAATCTTGTTTAGCAGCCTGCGTCATTTGAAGTAAAAATCCCGATGAGGGATAATAGTGCCTCGCAATGACAGCTTATTTTTTATAGGAAAACCCTAATCCGCCAAGCCATTGGCTACCCAGTTCGTAGTTTTTACCTTATATTTGCCCTGCAAATAGCCAAATGCAATACCAAAAGCCTTTTTTTTTCTGGGAATACTATCTTTTTGAGCAATAACTGTGTTTTTAGAGCATAATAAAGTGCTTAGGAGAGTATATACAAAAATTGTATTTTTCATGTTAATTTAATTTTCAGAATAGGCATTGAAAATGTA
>JAYVKQ010000191.1:0-2182 GCA_043768285.1 Saprospiraceae bacterium
TTTTGTATCTCCTCGGCTATCGCTTGGAGTTTGTTGATATAACTGTCATTGAGTTCGAGCATGGCTAATATAGGTTTTATTAAATACAAACCAGATGGAGCAACAATCGGCTACATCTGGTCTGTAATTGAAAAAAATATATGTTTTTAAAGAAAATTGATACTATACATGGATGATAAAAAATTGCTAATAGCTATTATTCAAATCCTGTAAATTATCAAATCCTGCAATACAATCTAATTATTAAGCTGGTGTTTCAGTCGTATCTGCTTCAGGGGTGGTTGCTTCTACAACTGTTTCAGCTATTGGCTCAACTACTGCTTCCGCTGTTGTTTCTGCTATCGCCTCTACAATAGGCTCGGCTACTGCTTCTACAACGGGTTCAGCTGCTACTTCAATTATTGGCGCGGCTACTGCTTCTACCACTGCTGGAGCTACAACTATTTCTTCTGGAACTGCTAACAATTCTGGGTCTTGGTCAGCAACATTTTCAACTACTGTTTCTACTGCAACTACTTTTTTAGGTTTTGGCGCTCCGACAACGGCTTGATAGAACGCTTTTTTCTCAGCTGCCTTCTTATCAACTATAACGGAAATTTTATTTTCTTTAGTGTCAATCCAAGCATTGTATTTGGCATCCGCTTGTTCAACTGTTAAAGAGCCTTTTTTGACACCACGCATCAAGTGGATACGGTACATTATACCTTTATAACGCATGATAGCGCGAGTTGTGTCAGTCGGCTGTGCGCCTTTAGTCATCCACTCATATGCCTTTTCGCGGTCAAGGTCAATTGTAGCGGGAACTGTCATAGGGTTGTAAGTACCGATTTTTTCGATGAAGCGACCATCACGAGGAGCACGGCTATCGGCTATTACGATGTGGTAGAATGGGGCTTTTTTGCGTCCATGACGCTGTAATCTAATTTTTACAGACATTTGAAATACTTAATAAATTTTGTGAGTAATACCCAACTACTTGGCAAGCCAGCATTGGATTATTTCAAAAACGGTCGCAAAAATAATGGAAATTTATGAAAGAAGGAAATTTTTTGTTTAAAAAAGACAAAAAAAAACGCCCGTCTGCTTTTAAATTCGAGACGAGCGTTATATGCAGATTGTTCACACTACTTATTGACTCATTGAATCATTTCATTTGGATTTTTTTTTTACAGAGGTTGAACGTGTAGTGCAACAATTAGCAAATATCTTTATCATTCGTTTGGCGCATCAAAATTTATATCGTCAGTTTCGTTCTACACATGCTAATTGTTCTCATTTTTCTGATACAAAGATATAATTTAAAATTATTCCATGCAAGCAAAAACAACGTATAATACAATATTTGTGACACTTATTTTTTCATAAAACAATTTAATTGTATTTATAAATACATGATAATCATATTTTTATAAAAATATATTTTAAAATATTGTGACAATTATATTTTTGTTAATTCTATAAATAATGTCACAAAAAAAAACGAATATTATATGTTATATTTTTATTGCCCTTATCATCTCTCGTTTGCCGGGAGGTCCCGCGAGTGTTTCTAATACAAATCCCACTGCTTTCAACCTTCTTTTCACGATACCCTTTGCACAATAAGTCGTCATTAGTCCTTCTTTTTTTAGACTCATATACATCAGTTCTAAAAAATTTTCTTCCCATAAGTGCGGTTGTGACTCAGGCGCAAATGCATCAAAATAAATCAAGTCATAAGTATTAGCTGGCATTATAGCTTCTTCAAAAGTACCTAATTTTTTTGAAAAACTAAAAAAAATACTGAGGGGGTCTTTGGTGTTCCAATCAGTTTGATGCAAACGCGTGAAAATATCTTGCCTATTTTCTGCGTTCAATTGCGCTGCATAATTGAGTTCTAACACTGTCTGAATAGGGAGGGGATAGGCTTCGAGGGTTGTATAGTCAATAGATAGACCCAGTTTTTCGGCTTCAAGGTAGGTCATAAATACATTCAAGCCAGTACCAAAACCAATTTCTAAAATTGCAATGTTGGTTTTTTTTCGTGCAGCAACATATTTCAATCCAGCATCAATAAATACGTGCTGCGTTTCCCGTATCGCACCATGTTTAGAATGATAGGCAACTTGAAATTCTTCTGAAAATATGGAATGAGAACCATCTTCGGTCAGGAAAAGGGGCATATGTAAAATTTATATTAACC
>JAYVKQ010000192.1:0-3231 GCA_043768285.1 Saprospiraceae bacterium
TTATCATATAAAACAGGACGCTCATGTCAGTATTTTGGTCTATGACATCACAGGTAAAATTGTAAAAGTATTGCAAGACCAAGACCTTTCTGCGGGTACATATCAAGCCAAATGGCGGGCTACGGATGTCGGACAAGGCACATATATCGCACGCATTCTGGTGGATGGGCAACCTGCACAGTCGGTTAAGTTGAGTAAGATAAATTAAAAAAATCGAATTAGGATTAAGTTTATGAGTACGTGGTTTATTTTGATTTAGACACTGATTTTCAGTGGTTTAGACTGATTTTCACAAATTTGAATAACAAATGTGTATGTCTAAATTGGTGAAAAATCAGTTCAAATCAGTAATAATCAGTGGCTAAAACAAAATAAATCACGATGCTCATTTTAATCCTAAAACCAACACGCACATATATATCGTAAGTCTAATTCAATTAAATTATCCTAATTCCATATAAAATGAAAAAAGTAATTTTTCCTTTACTTATTGTTACACTTGCCATCACGCTGGGTTTTGTCTATAAAAAATATGACAAACAAAAGAACGCCATACCTCAACTTAAAGAACGGGCTATCTCTGTCAGTGCAGGTAGCGAATGGCTCAATACCAAGAAAGCCATTGAAGGGCTTTTGGACAAAATCAGGCGCAATCCCTCGGATATAAAAGCTAAAAGTCAATTAGCAATGGCTTATATCCAAGAAAGCCGCATAACGGGCGACCACGCTTATTACGACGAGGCTTCCCTCAAATTGATTGAAGAAGTATTGCAAAAAGAACCTCAAAACTTAGATGCCCTCAATGCCAAAACAACAGTGCTGTTGTCGCAACATCATTTTGCAGAAGCATTAGGTGAAGCTAAAAAAATAACGACCTTATATCCCGATGTCGCCTTTGGCTATGGTTTATTGTGCGATGCTTACGTGGAGTTGGGGCAATATGCAGAAGCTGTAAAAGCGGCTGACAAACAGATAGGTATGCGTCCTGATTTGCGCTCCTATGCGCGTGTATCCTACCTCCGTGAAATTCATGGCGACTACAAAGGGGCGAAAGAAGCTATGACTTCTGCGGTAAAATCTGGCGTGGCTGGTATGGAGCAAACAGAATGGTGCCGGGTGCAACTCGGCAAATTAGAGGAAGCAACGGGCAACCTTGTAGAAGCCGAAAAACAATATCAAATTGCCTTAGCTACTCGACCTGGCTATGCTTATGCACTGATGGGTATGGGTCGTTTGGCGTGCTTGAATGGTCGAAATAGGGAGGGGGTCGAATATTTTGAAAAAGCTAAACAAGCTATCAATGACCCCGCTGTATATGAAGAACTAACCGAAGCCTATATGCTTGATAATCAACGAATTAGAGCCGAAGAAAATGCTCAATCGCTTGTGAAAATATTGGGTGGCGCGCACGATACACTTAGTAATCATACCGATTTGCCACAACATGGACATTATGCTGATAAAGAACTCGCGGAAGCCTATTTGAAAATCAATGACCTTGAACACGCCCTCGTTCACGCCCATTTGGAACTACAACGCCGTCCTGACAATATTGACGTAAATGAAGTCATGGCGTGGGTATTCTATAAAAATGGTGAAGCAACCAAAGCCTTACCACACATCGAAAAGGCTTTGCACACAGGGTCGCAAAAAGCCTCCCTTCTGTGGAAAGCGGGTAATATTTATGCGCAAAACAACCAAGAGAAAAAAGGTAATGCGTTGATAAATAAAGCTTTGAAAATTAATAAATATCTGCGCGCAGAACTGTTGTAATCTATTCAATTACATATCATGAAAAAAATACTAACACTCATAGTAGCACTCTATGGCATATGCGCCTATGCCATAAACCCAATCGAAACTGTACGCGAAATGGGTATGATACAAGGCATTGTCTTAAACGATATTGACCAATCGCCAATTGAAGAAGCGACTGTAAGCATTGAGGGCTTTAAAACCCAAACGGATAGCAAAGGGCAGTTTTACTTAGACCAAATACCCGTTGGTAAATATATTTTGATGGTAGATAAAAAAGGGTTTAAAGCAAAAATATACCCCCTGAGTATTGTAGCCGAAAAAAAATCTGATGTTCGTATCAATTTGACTATCAATGCTTTAAAACTGCCCGAAATGCTCGTTAAATCTGATAGAGCAACCACCGCAGCGTCTTCGTTAGTGCTGAATACGTTGGATTTTCAATTGCGCCCTATCAACTCAGCACAGGATATGCTACACAATGTTTCGGGTTTGGTAACGGCACAACACGCGGGTGGCGGAAAGGCTGAGCAAATTTTTCTACGTGGTTTTGATGCCGACCATGGCACAGATGTAGCAGCTTTCGTGGACGGTATGCCCGTCAATATGCCCTCGCATGGACACGGGCAAGGCTACTTAGATTTACATTTTTTGATACCCGAAACGGTGAAAAATATGGACGTGTATAAAGGCACTTATGCCGCCGAATTGGGTGATTTTGCCACCGCAGGGGCAGTCAAATTCAAGACATTGGACGTTTTAGAACAAAATATAGCACAGGTGGAAGCGACGACTGTACCAAGCCAACGCGGTTTTGCGGGGTCACGCGGCTTACTGATGTATCAATTGACGCAACCGAACAATAATACAAAGGGCTTATCGAGCTATATCGCTTCCGAATATATCTTCGCACCCTCTTATTTTGAAGCACCACAAAATTTTAACCGCTTAAATATTTTTTCAAAAAATAAAATAGCCTTGTCTGATAAGTCACATATCGCGTTGTCGCTTTCGCATTTCAATTCCAAATGGGATGCTTCGGGGCAAATACCAGACCGTGCAGTAGCATCAGGAGCCATTACGCGCTTCGGAAGTATAGACAATACTGAGGGGGGTAATACGTCAAGACAAAATATCAATTTAACGCATACTTATGTCGCTCAAAACCAATCACTTGAAACGCAATTTTATTATTCAAAATATGATTTCAATTTGTTTTCAAATTTTACTTTTTTCAAAAATGATAGTATCAATGGGGATATGATAGCCCAAAGCGATAATCGCCATATCGCAGGTCTGAATACCAAATACGTGTATGATTTAGGTAAAAGCAAGTGGATAATTGGCGGTGGTATGCGCTACGATGACGTTGATAACAATCTTACACACGCGCCCAAAAGAGTGTTTGAAACCTACTTAGCCAACAGCCATATCAAACAAAGCAATACTTTTTTATATGCTAAAAATCAATTTGCC
>JAYVKQ010000193.1:0-12547 GCA_043768285.1 Saprospiraceae bacterium
CACATTTTACGTGCGAATCCTACGGATTCATTTAACTTTCGCACACAGCTTATCTATAAACGTTTAAATCCTAACGGATTTACTGAATTTAATTCATTATTTGTATAATCTCGAATTTTCCAATCTCATATTCTCACAATATCTAAGTTATGAGTGAAATTTTCGCAAAAGTACAACAAGTTATTGAAGAAATAGCAGTGGCTAATCCACTAACGAAGGAAGATATTGAGGCTTATCGCTTGCGCTATATCGGCACAAAAAATATTATCAAACCCCTTTTTGGCGAGATTGGCAAAGTCGAAAACGAGCGTAAAAAAGAGTATGGACAATTGGTGAACGCTGCCAAAAACGCTGCGGAAGAAAAATTTGCTGCCCTTCAAGACATACTTGAAGCGATGAGCGATAAAGCTGATGTTGGCAATCTGGATTTAACTGCACCGAGCGACCCACTGCCCATTGGTAGCCGCCATCCCGTTGCTATTGTGATGAACCGCATCATTGATATTTTTGGCAGAATTGGCTTTACAGTCGCCGATGGTCCCGAAATTGAAACAGATTGGTATAACTTTACGGCGATGAATACGCCCGAAGACCATCCTGCGCGAGATATGCAAGATACTTTTTATGTCCAAAATTCTAAAACATGGTTGCTGCGTACCCACACATCACCTGTACAAGCGCGGATAATGGAACGCCAAAAACCGCCTATACGCATCATTGCTCCCGGGCGGGTATATCGGAATGAGACGATTTCGGCACGTAGTCATGCCCAATTTCATCAAGTAGAAGGTTTATATATTGATGAAGGTGTATCGTTTGCAGATATGAAACAGACTTTGATGTTTTTTGCGCAAGAGATGTTTGGCTCGGCTAAAATCCGTTTGCGCCCTTCGTTTTTCCCTTTTACAGAACCAAGTGCCGAAATGGACGTGTGGCTCGGCATTGATACGCCAGAGAATACGCGATTAACCAAAGGCACAGGCTGGTTAGAGATATTGGGTTGTGGCATGGTGGATCCGCAAGTATTAGAAAATTGTGGCATTGATAGCAAAAAATATACTGGTTTTGCCTTCGGTATGGGTATCGAAAGACAGGCATTGCGTCTATATAGTATTCCTGATATTCGCCTTTTATTTGAAAATGATGTGCGCTTTTTGAAGCAATTCGCGTCAGCGATATAAGTATTTTGTAGTGCCGAATGAATTCGGCACCGTGCGCGTGCCGAATAAATTCGGCACTACAAAATTGACCTTTTCCAATGAATATAACTGAAAAAGATAAAAAAACGGTAGGTATTATACTGGTATTAGCAATAATAAGTAATGGTGTATGGCTTTTTGAAATAGTAAAAAAAACGGGCGGTTATGGGGCAGAATGGTTAAAAGTGGATTTATTATCACCCATAATTATGTCTATATGCGTTGCCTTAGCTTATATAACACCATTTTGGATAGGCTATCAAAGGATAGATGGGCGCATTATTTTAACAACGCTTACTTATTGCATGATTAACCTTTCGACCTACTTTTTAACGAGTATCATACTGAGGGGTAGCCTTGCGGAAACAAGCGTTGCGTTACATCTTCTAAAAATCGTCGTCTTGGCTTTGTTCGCTGGCGGTTATTTCTACGTGACCGACCAATTAATCATGCCTTTAGAGAAAAAAAGGATTGCATTATTCGGCTTTTCTGCAATTGGTATCTTGCTATTAAGTTGGGCAACCATTTTATTCATAAAAGGATACGGTACGAATACCAGTTTTTTAAATGCTTTTAAAATGGGGTATCCGTATTTTTGGGCGGCGATAATACTGGGGTTTGTAGGGATATTTTTAGTAGAAAGCCATAATGAACAGTGAAAAGCCTATATTTGCTTAAAAATACTGAGGGGGTAACATCTTTATACGGTTCAATAAAATATCAATGATAACAAAGATAAAAATAGAAAATTTTAAATCTATCTCAAGTCTCGAATTGGACTTGGGGCGGTTGAATATTTTTATTGGGTCAAATGGGTCGGGGAAGTCGAATATTTTGGAGGGGATAGCTATGGGCGCTGCGGCTTCCACTGATAATTTGGAAGATCAATTTTTAGCAAGTCGAGGTATTAGAGTTACTGACCATACAACAATGCGCTCAGGATTTTCTACGGATACTGTTTCCAACGCTATAGCTGTAAACTTTAGTCATTCACTATACGGTGAAATTCCATTTATTTTAGAACATCAAGACAATGTATTTTCCGATTGGTGGAATTCTGGTAAGACAGTTAATGAACTTATGACTGAAAAAATAAAAAATGAAACTTTTGTTGAGACTACGGAAGGAAGTACAAGAAAACTAAATGCACACGAATTCAAAAAAATAGAATATGAAATCAATGAGAAAACTAGAAAAGCAGGAAAAAGAACTTTCGGTTTACAAGGATTAAGTGATTTTCTAATTTTTGCACCCGAAAATCATTTTTTACGCCGTTTTGAAGAAGAAAGTCAAATAAAACCACTTGGTATAAAAGGGGAAGGTTTGTTTAGATTACTAACAATCATAACCTCGGAAAAACCAGAACAATTAGAGAAAATTAAAGATAACTTACAATTATTGGATTGGTTTGATAATTTTGAAATTCCTAAAGATTTAAAGTTTACTGAACGGAGATTAAATATCAAAGATAGATACCTAACTGATGGACTACAATATTTAGACCAACGAAGCGCAAATGAAGGTTTCTTATATTTACTTTTTTATTTCACCTTATTTATTAGCGATTACACGCCTAATTTTTTTGCTATTGATAATATAGACAATGCAATGAACCCAAAATTAGGAAGAAGATTAATTAAAACTTTAGCATTACTTGCTAATAAAAATAAAAAACAAGCTCTTTTAACAACTCATAATCCAGCAATTTTAGATGGTTTAAATCTAAATGATGACGAGCAAAGGCTTTTTGTTGTCTATCGAAATGGTGATGGACATACTAAGGTAAGACGTATTTTTAAGAAAAAAATGCCAGAAGGGGTTACACCAATGCCTCTTTCTGAAATGTTTTTAAGAGGCTATATTGGTGGTTTACCTAATAATTTTTGAAAAAATGATAGGATTTGGATTAGTAACAGAAGGCATATCTGACCAAATAGTAATAAAAAATATTTTATATGGTCTTTTCAATTCTAAAGATATTCCTACGCCCGAATTATCACCTCGAATAGATGAAACGGACGCAGATTATATGATTGAAAATACAAATTGGTTAACGGTTTTAGAATATTGTCAAACCGAAGTATTTAGAGGTTTTTTAGAGAAAACTGAAGATTATGCTATAATTCAAATAGATACAGACGCATTGACAGGTGACAGTGTACCAGAAAAGTACCGTATAGATATTATTGGGAAATCCGTAGAAGACACGGTTGCAATAGTCCAAAATAAGTTAATCTCACTAATTGGAACTGACTTTTATAAGTCATATCAAGAGAAAATCATCTTTGCTATTTCCGTCAATTCGATTGAGTGCTGGCTATTACCTTTCTATTTTTCTTCTCAAAAAGTTAAAGCGGGTAAAACGGAGAACTGTATTACTGTATTGAATGAAGGATTAAAAAAGGGTGGTCATAAGTTTTATATTCATGCAAAAGACCCGCGATATTATCGCATAGCCGCAGAACCCATGAAAAAGCATAAAGACTTTATTAAGTATTATTCATTAAATCCAAGTTTGAAGTTGTTTGTTGATGATATGCAAGCGCGGAGAATAGAGGTAGACAACTAAAAATACTGAG
This sequence comes from Saprospiraceae bacterium, assembly GCA_043768285.1. Lineage (GTDB taxonomy): Bacteria > Bacteroidota > Bacteroidia > Chitinophagales > Saprospiraceae > JAAFJT01. Next base: position 3,779 of record JAYVKQ010000193.1, read on the forward strand.
GGGTATGTCAAAACCATCAATTCCAGACGGTACAAGAGATTTTTCGCCCGAAATAGTGGCAAAACGTACCTATATATTCGATACAATAAAAAAAGTATTCGTCAAGTATGGCTTTCAACCGATTGAAACGCCGACTTTAGAAAAACTCTCAACGCTGACGGGTAAGTATGGCGATGAAGGGGATAAACTCCTATTCAAAGTCTTGAACAATGGCGATTTTCTCTCAAAAGCCAATGAACAAGCCTTGACGGAGCGCAATTCAAATAAATTGATTTCTTCCATTTGTGATAGGGGTTTGCGCTACGATTTGACCGTGCCTTTTGCGCGTTATGTCGTGATGCACCAAAATGATATTGCATTTCCATTCAAACGGTATCAAATACAACCCGTTTGGCGGGCAGACCGTCCGCAGCGTGGGCGTTATCGTGAGTTTTATCAATGCGATGCCGATGTTGTGGGGTCAAATGCTTTGGTATATGAAGCGGAGTTGGTGCAGATATATGATGAGGCGTTCAGCAATTTAGGCTTAGATGTGGTGATAAAAATCAACAACCGCAAAATATTATTCGGCATGGCAGAGGCAGCGGGTATTCCCGACAAATTTATGGATATGACTATTGCCATTGATAAGTTAGATAAAATAGGTTGGGAGGGTGTTGAAAAAGAATTGCAAGAGCGTGGCATAGGCGCGGAAGCTATTGCTATGATTAATAAACTATTGACAATCAATAATTTAACTGATTTAGAGGAATATGGAGATAAATCGCCTTCCCTACTGAGGGGTATCGAGGAGTTACGCACTTTTCATACTTATTTTGATTTGAAAGGGTCTAAAAACGAAGTACAGTTTGATATCACCCTTGCGCGTGGTTTGAATTATTACACAGGCTGCATCTTTGAAGTGCAAGCCAAAGGTGTAAAAATGGGCAGTATTGGTGGCGGGGGTCGTTACGATGATTTGACGGGCGTGTTCGGCTTGAAAGGTGTATCGGGCGTGGGCATTTCTTTTGGGGCAGATAGGATTTATGATTGTTTACAAGAACTCGACCTTTTTCCGAAAGGCACAACCCAAAGCCTAAAAGTATTATTCGTATCTTTCGATGAAAAAGCGCACCTTTATGCGTTTCAATGCTTAAACGAAGTCCGTTCACAAGGTATCAATGCGGATATTTATCCAGAACCTACGAAAATGAAAAAACAATTAGATTATGCCGATAAAAGGCAAGTCCCTTACGTGGTTATTATTGGAAGTGACGAAATGGAAACGGGGCAATTAGCCTTAAAAAATATGGTTACAGGCGAACAGCAAAAGTTACCAATTGCAGAAATTGTAGAAATACTGAGGGGGTAACGTATAGTATGTTTGGGAAACTTTTGAAGTTTCCCAAACATTTCAAGCCATTGATTTTCGGAATTATATGCTTAATGGCTTGATGACGTGTCAGACGCTTTGACAATCAATAAGTTATCCAATTTACGCCATTAAGTATAAAATTTCATTGATTTTTACTGCCAAAACAGACTTTTCACAGATATTAGGGCTAAATTTGCGAAAAAAGAGTACATTTGATGTCAAAATAATATTCACAGTTATATACACTATAAGTCCAATGTTTCAGTCAATCATAGATGATGTAAAAAGAGAGTTTCGCTATGGCAATATGGTTACACAAATCATTATTGTTAATAGTGTTGTGTTTATCCTTGTCAATATTGTGAAACTCATTTTGACAATACCCAACCACAGCGATAGAATTCCGTTCGATAATTTTCTCCACCTTTTTTGTATGCCTGCCAGCGCGTCGTATTTTTTGACGCATCCGTGGACAATCATTACATCGGGGTTTGTACACGAAGGTTTTGGTCACATCCTTTGGAATATGCTCACTTTCTATTGGTTTGGGCGCATCGTAGGCGACTTATTGGGCAATCATCGCATTTTACCTATCTACATATTGGGCGTTATTGTTGGCAATTTGTTTTATTTTCTAATGGCTAATGTTACCTCATATGCCATTGGCATCTATGCCTTGGGGGCTTCGGCTGGCGTAATGGCAGTTGTTGCCTGTGCTGCCTATGTTGCACCCGATTATATTTTTAATGTACTATTGATAGGTCCTGTTAAGTTAAAATATATCGCACTGGTATTGTTCTTTTTAGATATTATTGCGATTGCAAATAATAACAACGCGGGTGGTAGTTTTGCGCATTTTGGTGGCGCAGCATTGGGTATTTTATATGCGTCGCAGCTACGCAAAGGCATAGATTTAGGCAAACCTGTGACCGTTGCTGTTAATTTTGTTACCAATCTTTTTAGTAAAAATCCGAAGAAATCGTTTTCTTTCAAAAAGGGCGATAAAGTATATACTAATCCAAAGTCTGAAAAAAGTAGTGCCCCTAAGGGCGAAAGACGGTCAGATACTGAGGGGGGGAGTGTTCAAGAAAAATTAGATGCTATTTTAGATAAAATTAAAGAAAAAGGCTACGAAAGCCTTACCAAAGAAGAAAAAGAATTCCTTTTCAACGCGAGTAAAAAATAAAATTTTATTTTTACGGCATAATATATTATGATAATCACCCCTCAACACGCATGGTACGTTTTCTACTAAAACTCAACCGTTGGGTCATATTTTTTACCTTATTGTCTTATATCTCTCCGTTTATAAGCCCCGAGCAAATGTCTTTTCTGACTTTTGTGGGCTTGGCATATCCCTGGTTATTACTCCTTAATTTGATATTTATCTTCCTTTGGGCTACTTCGCGCATGAAGTATTGGAGGTATTCAACTGTTTGCGTACTCTTAGGTATCTATTATTTGACGACTATTGTTGGGCTAAATTTTTTCCGTTCTAATAAAAGCGGGGACATTAAAATTATGTCTTACAATATTTTAAGCACCTCCATTGTAAAAGATAAAGACCTTATAAAGTTGAATACATTTATTGATAGTCTGAATTGTGATGTGATATGTTTCCAAGAATTGCCCTGTACAAATGGGAAAGAGCATCGCACATATGCCCTTTCTAAATTTCCATACAAGCAATGCCCGCCTGATAGTAAAATGTACAACTATTACACACCTAATAGTTTCAATACTATATATAGCAAACACCCGATTATCAATCAAGGATCAATCAATTTTGAACCCTATAATGGGGGTAACGGTTGTATCTATTCGGATATTAACATCAATGGCAAAATCATTCGCTTTTACAATATCCACTTTAACTCCAATAGGGTGTCGGGGCTAATAGCCGATGATATTGATATTACGCAAGAGAAAAAAACGATAAAAAAGATATATAAGATTTTGAACAGAATGCGATTGACAGCGCAATACAGAGGAAAACAAGCTGAAGCTGTGAAAGCCCACATGGCTACTTGCCCACATCCTATCGTTGTGTGTGGTGATTTTAATGCTATTCCTGTATCTTACCCCTATCATATTTTGCGTGAAAACCTAAATGATGCTTTTCAAGAAAGTGGTGTAGGGTATGCTCAAACCTACCGCGAGCGCGTCCCTGCCTTGAAAATTGACCATATCTTGATGGATAAAAAAATAAAAACCTTCAACACAGAAGTATTGAAGGTTAATTTTTCAGATCATTATCCTATTGTTTCAGAATTATCTTTCTAAAACAGCTTCTAAGATTTTGAGAGTTCACGATGCGCTAACAACAAGCTGACCAAGCACAATGCCGCACCTGCCAAAAAAGGTGCACCCGCGAAATATATAGGCGCATTAGAATGGGTAAAATAATAAAATAAATTACTCATCAATAAAGGACCAATGATTGAAGTAATGCTGACGAGACTGGTTAATGAGCCTTGTAGTTCGCCTTGTTCATTCGGAGGTACTAAGTTAGATATTATGCCTTGCAAGGCAGGACCTGAAATGCCCCCGAAAGCAAAAATGGTCATAAATGCGAACATCATCCAAGTGTCAGTAGCAAATGCAAATAGCGAAAAGCCGATTGTATAGATAAAAAGCCCTACATAAACAGCTTTTTTTGTCCCTAATTTTGGAATAATAATACGAGATAAAACGCCTTGCACCAAACCCACCGTCAGTCCGACCCAACCTAATGACCAACCGACCATGCGCTCATCCCATTGAAATTTTTCTATACCAATATACGACCATGTGGTTTGGTTGGCTTGCCCAGCAATATAAATACACATCAAAGACCCCACTAAGCCCACTAAAACGGGATAACGTTGAATATTTTTAAAAGCACCCCACGGATTGGCTCTTTTCCAATCAAATTCTCTTCTATTTTCAGGTTTTAATGATTCGGGAAGTACGAAATAACCATATACAAAATTCAATAAAGCTAAACCTGCTGCCGCAAAAAAAGGTACGCGCAAACCAAATTGCCCTAAAAAACCGCCCAAAACGGGTCCTAAAATAAATCCAACGCCGAAAGCTGCGCCAATCATACCAAAGTTTTGTGCCTTTTTTTCGGGAGGGCTGACATCCGCAATGTATGCACCCGCTGTGCTAAAACTTGCACCCGTTATGCCAGCCAATAACCTGCCGCCGAATAGCCACCAAATATTAGGCGCTAAGCCTTGTACAATAAAATCAATCCCAAAAGCAAATAGAGAGGCTAATAAAATGGGGCGTCTGCCGTATTTGTCACTCAATGCTCCGATGATAGGCGCGAAAAAAAATTGCATAGCGGCATAGCTAAACATCAATAAACCGCCCCACTGCGCTGCGCCACTGATTTCTACGTGCGTGAGTACAGCAATTAGTTTCGGCAATACGGGTATGATAATACCGAAGCCCGTTACATCTAACAGCAAGGTGATAAATATAAAAGTAAGGCTTCTATTAGTTTTTTTTGACATGCACTATTGTTTCTATGGAACGCGAAAAAAATAAATTTACATTTTACAAATAAACGACTTTGACAAAGTGCCTATGAATGACTATTTTTCAATACTAAGTAGAAGTAGGTAGCTATAAATAATCGACAATTTCATTTTTCATAATATACTGATAATGAATACATTACAAGTTATACATCTTACATCTATTATCGTACATCTACTTATTTTTATATTATGACAAAATTAAAATATTTATTTGTAAAAAATCCTCTCTTATCCTTTGATAATTTTATATTGTGGATATGGAATTTCTACCCCCTCCCTATCAAACCGCTTTTTAATGCTTTCGAGTAGTTCACAATAGAGTTCAAAGGCTTCTGAGGGATTTCGCGCCCACGCATCTGCGCGCACAACTACCGCCCAATCCATCAACCGCACCACACGCACCATTACAAGCGGCTTGCCTGCTTCAATATCTGCCTCGCTTCGGCGGTCAAGAAATAGAGAATTTTGGGCAACTTCTTCTGCCATTATTTTTTTAACTTTATCAATATCCATTGTGTAACTGATACCGAACTCCACAAATTTGCAGACGGGGTCGTCATTATAATCGGAATTGACCAATATTTCGTTGGCAATAACGGCATTTGGGACGATAATACGTCTGTTCTCAAAATCTCTAATAACGGTATGTCGTAGTGTAATATCTTCTACCACGCCTGCATAAACCTCCTTAATTTTCAAGCGGTCATTCACGCGAAAAGGTTTTGAAATAACGATAAAAATGCCACTGATGATATTGCTAAATGCTTGCTGCGAAGCAAAGCCAATGACCGCCGCCAATATCCCTGCACCCGCCAAAAGTGAACCCGCCAACGTTTTTAGCGGTGGAAATTCTCGAATGGCGAAGATTATCCCGATAGTATAGATAATCGCCGTCACTGCATTACCAATAAATTTGTAATTCGTCAAGTCGTCATTATCTGAACGCTTGGTGATGAGGCGATTGAAAGTTCTTCGCGCTAAGTAATTGAACAGAATAGTTAAGCCTAATATAACAAGACAGGTTACAAAAGGCATATACTTTTCCGATATAAAAGAAGTAAGGTTATCCATATCTAATATTTTAAAATGCAAAAATGCTCTTTGGTTTCCGCATTTCCAAAGAGCATTTGTTATTTTATAAAAAATACTGAGGGGGTAAAGTTTGAAACTAAAACCCGTGCCACCGTTTCAAGCGGTGACACGGGTAGAAGATATTATTTTTGAAAATAATTTTTCAATATCCATTTGTCCACAGCCATGAGAGCCAACCCAGCATTAATAGCTAAAAATATAGGCATAACCAAAGGACTTGACAATATAGTTGATAGTTTTTCGCTCAACGAAATATTTGGCAAAAAAGCTATAGGTTGGGTAGGCGCATTACCATTGTAAATCAAAATCCCTACTATTGTCACTATACATAGCCCTAAAAGGAGCATTATTAATAGTGGAAATGCTCTATCTGGCTTGATGGTAGCTTTTGTGGGTGCCGCCACTTTTTCTATCACATTTTGCGTAAAGCGCATAGATGGTTGCTCCAAATCCAATTGCAATAACTGAGTTTGCAACAGCATTAAGGTGTCGAACGTTTTTTCATATGTCGCATCATGCTGCAATAATGCGGCGTGTTGGCATATTATTTCAGGCGTTGCTACGCGGTCAATAATATCCCACATTTGCTCCTCAGAAAGCGGCTTCATATCCATAATTCATTGATTTTTAATTTATAATAAGCTGTGTGTTTCTTCTTTTAATATATCTTGCATCACATCGGCAAGGCGTTTTCGAGCGCGGTGCAGTTTTACTTTAATCGTATTGGTCTCGATGCTTAATATCTCCCCAATTTCTTCTAACGATTGTTCTTTCAAATAAAATAAAGTAATCATTGTAACGTCGTCGGGCGATAATAGTTTAAGAGCCATTTCGATATAGTGGCGTTGTTCTCTCTTTTTAAAGGTATTGCGCTCATTGTCGTCACTCGATATATGAACGGCATTATCAATATCCTGTGTCATTAATTTCTTCTTTTGCTGAATACTCAAAGCAGCATTGACCACGATGCGGTAAAACCAAGTAGTGAATTTGGCATCTCTATTAAAATTATTAAACGCTTTAAACGCTTTGACAAAAGCATCTTGCGCCGCTTCTTCGGCTTCCTCACGGTTATTCAAAATACGGTACGCGATAGTAAAGGCATAGTCCTTATGCCTATCTACTAAGGTGCGCGAGGCAAACAAGTCCCCCCTCAGTATTTTGTCTATTAAGACGTAATCACTATCGGCTTTCGTTATCATTGAATGATGTTGTGTATAAATATGTAGGCAATAGGTAGCAATTCCGCATATCACATAAATTTACCACAGATGACACTGATTCAACAGATTTAAACTGTCTCTCGGTATATCTAAAACGGAAAAAATCAGTATAAATCTGTTTAATCAGTGTCATCTGTGGTAAATTTATGTCATATGCGGAATTGCTGGGCAATAGGCGATAACAGTCATAATATTTTCATTATCAACTATTTGTGAAAATGAAAGTTAATTACAATTATATCTCGTCATCATATGGGTTTCGTCCGTCTTTACGGGCTTTACTGTACAAATAATATTGTAAGCCATAACCAACTAATAAGCCTATACCACCACATAAACAGACAAAACCGATATAAATGCCAGGGTAGTCATGTCTATCGTCAAGTCCATTTATAGATATAAATGTACTGATAATTAAACCTAAGCCAATACCGATAGCAACACACGCCCTTCGTATATGCCGATAAGGGTCTTGTTTGCGCCAAACGCTTTTCAAATCGGCGGGATTCATACCACGCTCAATCATATTGAGGCGTTCAATGTTTTGGTAACGCCGTAAGGCAATAATCATAATTACACCACAGACGATGGAGAAAACGGGTACTATAACTGCTGGTCCCATTGTTTTTAATTTTTATAGTTAATGAATGTTATTTATTATTTTAAAACGTATATCACTTTGATAGGCTCTTTTAGAAAAAGGTTACAGGCAAAATAGCATAAATTATATTTTTTAAAATTTAAAAAAACGAAAATTCGATGTTGCTAAAAAAAGGCGTACTTTTGAGACTGTAATATGACACATAAAGGGCAAAATAATAAAATCATATTTGGCTTGAAGGTACGCCAATTGCGCAACGAGCGCAACCTCTCCTTTGCGGAACTCGCAGAACGAGCGCATATGTCTGTGTCATACCTCAACGAAATAGAGAAAGGGAAAAAATATCCGAAAGAAGAAAAAATTAAAGCTTTGGCAGAGGCTCTCCAAACGACCCCTCAGTATTTGGTGTCCGAGGATATGCCGCTTAGTCTTGCGCCCATTGAGACGCTCTTGCAATCCAATTTTTTGAACGAATTGCCCTTAGATTTATTCGGGATTGATTTGAGCAAAGTGGTTGAGATTATCGCCAATGCGCCTATGCGTGTTGGGGCTTTCATTTCGACTTTGGTAGAGTTGAGTAGGAGTTATGCCTTGCGGGAAGAGAATTTCTACTTTGCAGCGTTGCGTTCTTATTTAGAGTTGAACAATAATTATTTTGAAGAAATAGAAGAAACGGTTAAGCAGTTTGCTAAACAACATAAAATACCAACGGGATATGCCGTTCCTGCCGATTATTTGGGCAGTGTGTTGGAGAAAAAATTTGGCTATAAAATTATTGATAACGGTTTGGAACAATATCCAGACTTGAAGCATATTCGCGCCGTTTTTGTTCCCAAATCAAAAGAACTATTGTTGAGTTCAAATCTCAATGCACTTCAAAAGTCATTTCAATATGGTAAAGAATTGGGTTTTCATGCGTTAGGCTTGAAAGAGAGGGCATATACATCATCCTTGTTGCAAGTAAAAACTTTT
>JAYVKQ010000194.1:0-21184 GCA_043768285.1 Saprospiraceae bacterium
CTAATTCTTCAATTGATAACTGTTGCATGTCTTTTTATAACAAAATTAGCCTTTTTTTAGCAATTAAAATCCGAAAACCACTTTCGGTTTAGTATAAAATTTAGTTTAGTTAGATATTCGAGCTAAATAGCACAAAAAATACTGAGGGGGTAGCATCAATTCACAAAATCATTGTATTTTAGCCACAAAAAAATACAATGAAACAACTTACCATACCATTTCTAAAAAAATACAAAGCTACGACCCCAATTGCTACCCTCGCCAAATCTTTGACAAAATTCAAAGAAACACCCATTGATATAGCGGCATGGAACGAGGCATTTCCCTACACGCCACAAGTTAATTTTAAAATCGGCTACACCACCGAAAGCATTGTTATTCAATATGTTGTGCAGGAAAAAGCGATACGAGCGGTCAATAATCAGCCCAACGGTTCGGTTTGGGAAGATAGTTGTGTGGAGTTTTTTGTCAGTTGGGACAATGGCGTATCGTACTATAATCTTGAATTCAATTGCATCGGTACAGGCTTAATCGGCTTCGGTGAAGGCAGAAATAACCGCGAGCGACTACCCGCCGACCTTATCAAAACCATTGCTTTTGATGCCCATATTGCACCCAAAGATGGCGGCTTTGAATGGTCACTATTGCTACATATTCCGCTATCTGTTTTCAAATATCATAATCTCACGCCTTTGAATGGGCGCACTTGTCGCGCCAACTTCTACAAATGTGGCGACCAATTGCCCGAGCCGCATTTCCTATCGTGGTCGCCTATAACGTTTCATAAACCTAATTTTCATTTACCAGAGTTTTTTGGGGAATTGATATTTGCGGGTTAATAAATCTATTTTTCAACAATTAAGCTGTCATTGCGAGCGCAGCGAAGCAATCTGTTGCAATACCGCGAAATATCAAAACGTTTAGGTTCTCGAAAAGCACAAAATATTGCTTCGCTGCGCTCGCAATGACAACTCTTTTATTGAAATTAGCTTATTAAAATACATAAAAAACCATATTTTTGCGATGATTATCGGACTATATCAATCGCTACTCAATGACAAACAAAGAAATCGCCCGTACCTTCAACGACCTTGCCGCCATTATGGAACTCCATGATGAAAATCCTTTTAAAATTAGGTCGTATCAAAACGCCTATATCACCTTGCGCAAATGGGACAAACCATTGGGCGACATGACCCGTGAAGAAATTGACGGCATAAAAGGCGTGGGCAAGGCGATTGGCGACAAAATCCAAGAGCTTTTGACCACAGGAACAATGCAAACCTACCAAAACTATGCGGACAAAACACCCGCAGGTGTGGTCGAAATGCTGCATATTAAAGGTTTTGGTCCTAAAAAAATACAAGCCGTTTGGAAGGATTTGGGCATCGAAACAGTGGGCGAATTACTCTATGCCTGTAATGAAAACCGCTTGATTGAGCTACACGGATTTGGTAAAAAAACGCAAGATGAAGTCCGCAAATCGGCTGAATATTACCTCAAATCGAGAGGTAAACGCCTTTGGGCTGTCGCCAACGAAGATACTGAGGGGGTTATTGATTTTATAGAAAAAAAGCTAAAAGGACAAGATTATCGTTTGGAAAAAGTGGGCACATTACGGCGGTTAAATCCCGTTGTCGAGCGTATCGAGTTACTTTTGACTTACAAAGGCGATATGCTGCAACTTTTTGATAATCAGCATCTTATATTAAAAAATCAAGGCGAAAATTATTTTCAATGCACGACTGAAAATGAAGCACCCGTAACGATATATACGTGCGCGGAAGCCGATTATGGTTCTAAGTTGTTCAAGTATTCGGGCAGTCGTCTTTTCCTTGAAACTTTTGTTAAAAATACTGAGGGGGTGGATTTTCGACACCTCGAAACGGAGACAGCTATTTTTGAAAAAGCGGGTCTCCCCTACATCGCACCCGAACTCCGCGAAGACCCCGATATATTGGAATTGGCAAAAGGTGGCAAGCTACCCGAGTTGATACAATTGGGTGATATTCAAGGCGTTATACATACCCATACGACCTATTCTGATGGTCTGAATACCCTGCAAGAAATGGTGGAATATGCCCAACGGCTGGGTTATAAATACATCGGCATAAGCGACCACTCCAAAGCTGCTTTTTATGCCAATGGCTTAAAAGAGGAGCGCGTGGAAGCCCAATGGCGCGAAATAGATGACCTTAATAAGACATTGTTTAATTTTAAAATCCTAAAAAGTATCGAGTGCGATATATTGAACGATGGCGCGTTGGATTATAGTGACGATATACTGAGGGGGTTCGATTTTGTCATCGCATCCGTCCATTCCAATCTCAAAATGACGGAAGAGAAAGCCACTGCGCGACTGATAAAAGCGATTGAAAATCCATTTACAACCATATTAGGACACCCGACTGGGCGGCTGTTGCTCTCCCGCGAAGGCTATCCGATTGACCATAAAAAAGTGATTGAAGCCTGTGCCGCCAATAAAGTTGCCATCGAACTGAACGCCAATCCCTATCGCTTGGATGTAGATTGGACGTGGATACCCTACGCCCTCGAATGTGGCGTGTTGATTTCCATCAACCCCGACGCGCACTCTTGCGAGGGCATCAAGGATATTCAATACGGCGTGTTGGCAGCGCGAAAAGGGCGGCTAAATAGGGAAGGGTGCTTGAATGCACGGGATTTGGATGGTTTTTATGATTTTATTTCAGCTAAGTAAAAAATGGAGCAGTTACAAAATGTGAATTTATACCGCATTGTGCATCGGGACAATATGGCATATATCCTACAAAAAGGTATGTTTTGTAGTGGGCATCCGTTTTTTGACCCAGACAATATATTTATTGGTGACTCGACATTGACGCAACAACGCCATGATTTTATTTTGCCGTTGGCAGCTAAAGGCAACTTAGGGGATTATATACCATTTTATTTTAGTTATCGTTCACCCATGTTGTATAATATTCATACGGGGCATCGAGGTATCAAGCAGCGTCCCCAATCGGATATTGTGTATATCGTCTGTAAATTGCAGCCTTTGATAGACAAAGGCTTTGAGTGTATATTTTCAGATGGACACGCCAAAAATAAAGTAACACGATTTTTTACAGATACAAAAGATTTGAGCCAATTGGATTGGGAAAGTATCAAGGCTTTGCAATGGAATAATACCCCAACTAACCCCGATAGAATGCGCCGCAAACAAGCCGAATGTTTAATCAAATCACAAGTACCCCCTCAGTATATAGCAGCTTTGGTGGTATTTGATGAAGCGACTAAAACTGCAATGGAAGCATTAATAAGTACAAATAAACTGACCATTGGGGTACATATTAATCCTAAAAATGAATTTTATTATTAATAAATGGGTGTTTTAACCAAAGAATGGTACATTGTTTTACTTTTGTGAACTGAACGAATATATAATTTATGATTACATACTGCATTGGTAATTTATTGGAAGCCCAAACAGAGGCGTTGGTGAACACCGTTAATACGGTAGGGGTCATGGGTAAAGGTATTGCCTTGCAATTCAAAGAGCGATTTCCGAGCAATAATAAAAAATACGTTGAAGCCTGTAAAACGGGAGCATTGGATATAGGAAAATTACTTATTGTGGACGAAACAACGCTTGAAGGCAGAAAAATCATTATCAATTTTCCGACAAAAAGAGACTGGAAGCACCGTTCAGCATATGCTTACATAGAAAGTGGCTTAGAAGCCTTGGTGACAGAATTGAAAAAAAGTCACATAAAAAGCCTTGCCATTCCTCCTTTGGGATGTGGCAATGGTGGTTTAGATTGGGCAAAAGTGAAACCCATGATGGTGCAATATCTAAACGATTTGCCCATTGATATTCAGATATATGAACCCAACGAAGTGATTAAGGCGCATTTACAAAAAGAAGTCAAACAGCTCAAAGAAGTTGCTTTGACCGATAAAAGAGCAATGCTGCTATATGCTATGTTCAATTATGAATTGAGCATGGGCGAAAACGTAAATGTATTTGTTGCCAATAAGTTGGCGTATTTTCTACAAAGAGTAGGTGAACCCATGCGTTTAACTTTTCAAAAAGCACCTTATGGTCCTTTTTCGCCACAAGTAGCCCATGTGTTATATCATCTCAACGGTACATATTTAAAAGGTTTAGAGCAATTTGAAGCCAAACCATTTGAATCTTTATTATTGAATTATGATGCTTATGGTTTGATAAAAAAACACGTAGAACAATCGCTTACAACAGAACAACGGCAGCGTTTAGCGTCACTTCAAGCCTTAATTCAAGGCTTTGAGAGCTTTTTAGCATTAGAAGTTTTGGCAACAGTTGATTTTTTAAAAAAGGAAAACCCAGAATGGGATAAAGAAGGCATTATAGCAGGAATTGGCGCATGGTCAATGCGTAAAGAACAACAAATGAGCGAAGGCTTAATAACCATTGCTTTAGAACGGTTGAGCCAATACGAAAGTACAGCTTTAAGCGTACACTGAAATCTGAACTACACCTTCAGTAAATTTAGAAGATGTCACAGAGGTTAAACACATGAGACATCTTCATTTTTCAAAAAAATACCTAAAAAAATACCGCTTTTCACTACCCTATTCCTACCTTTGCGGAAAATTTTATATTCACAATAAATCTACACAAATGTTTAAAAATCAAATACTTACAGCGATTGTTGCTGGTTTTATGGTACTTATGGGCTGCACTACTGAACCCAATTTAGAGACGCAAAAAATGTATGACGAAGTGATGTCCGTTCACGACAAAGTGATGCCAAAAATGGGAGAACTCAATCGCTTAAAACGCCAACTGAATGCCTTCAAAAAAACTGTTCCCGATGAAAATGCCAGCCTAAAAGATAGCCTTATCAACAGTATTCTCATTCTCTCAAAATCGGAAGATATGATGGATACGTGGATGACCAATTTCGATTATCCGAAAAAAGATGCTTCACAAAAAGAACAACTCGCCTACCTCACGGTACAAAAAGATAGTATCACAAAAGTCAGTGACGATATATTTATGAGCCTTGCTATTGCCAATGGTTTTTTGAATAATGCGCCCGATAGTATTCGGAATATGGGTAAGATGGTTGTTGATACTACGCATATGGGGCAATAATAATGTAAAATTTGTGAAAATAATGGTGGCATCCGAAGGGCAATTGATTTTGACAGTGGAAGCCCATCAATAGGGGGCGATTTCAATCGCCCTTCGGATAATAAAAACCAATGCACATATTCTTTTTTTGTCCATATTCGAATTTAATTCTATCAGCACGAAATTCAGTATAAAAAATTAAATATCAACAATTTAAATATGCTAAAATATTTTAAAATAATAGCCATACTCATATGTTTCAGCCTATATGCCTGCACCGATAACGCGCCCCAAAGCCTCCCCATCATCGGCGAGCGACAAGGCATAACGGCGCAGGGCGATACCATATACACAACTATTACAGATTTCAAATTCGTTAATCAAAACCACGATACTGTCAGCAACAAAGACTTTGATAACAAACTATATGTCGTGGATTTCTTTTTCACAAAATGCCCGACCATCTGCCCCAAAGTGACGGCGCAAATGTTGCGGGTGCATGACCGATTTAAGGATACTGCGCAAGTGGTACTCCTATCGCATACCATTGACCCGAAAAATGATAGCATCGGTAGATTGGCGGAATATGCCCAAAAATTAGGCGTAAAAGCACCCAAATGGCATTTTGTAACAGGCGAAAAAGATTTGATTTATGGTATTGCCGACGATTATTTCAGCATTGCGAAGGAAGACCCTACTTCGCCAGGCGGTTTCGACCACTCTGGGCGTTTGATTTTGGTGGATAAAAAACGGCGGGTACGCTCATATTGCAATGGGACTGACGAAAAGGATGTGGATAGGTTTATGGGGGATATTTTGACACTTTTGAAGGAGAAATAAAAAAAAGCACGCCCAAATACTGAGGGGGTGCTTTTTTTGTATAAAATATTGATATTGAAAAGCTTATATTACGCTTTTGCAGCCGCAGTTTCCTTTTCAACCACATCTGGCGCGTTCATCACAACCGTTTGACGACGAATACTCTCTTGGTGAACAGCTGTCAATAACTGAATGACAAACTCATCGCTCAAATGCTTCGTGCGTCCTTTTGTGACGGCAGAGTTGAGGATTTCGTTCCAACGAGACGTTTGAAGGATGGCGATATTGTTGCGCTTTTTGTAGCTGCCAATATCTTGTGCCAATGCCATACGATTGCCCAAAAGGGTCAAAACTTGGTCGTCTATTTCGTCTATGCGGACACGTAGAGCTTCGATGCTATTCAAGAAACCCGCGTCTTTTTCAGCACGAATGACAATATCGTTCATCATTTCTTGATAACGGGCAGGTGTTACTTGCTGTTTGGCATCCGACCATGCCTCATCTGGATTGCAATGTACTTCTGTTATCAAGCCATCAAAATTCAAGTCCATCATTTGTTGTGCTACTTCTTGAAGCATATGACGATTACCACATATATGTGAGTTATCGCCAATAATGGGCAAATTCGGCATACGGCGCATAAGTTCTATCGCAATTTCGAAGTGCGGCACGTTGCGGTACTGCGTTTTTGCCGCCGAACTAAACCCACGGTGAATGGCTGCCAAACGGGTAATACCCACTTTGTGCAAGCGTTCAAACGCACCCATCCACAATTCTAAATCGGGATTGATAGGGTTTTTTATCATCACGGGTATATCGCACCCCCTCAGTGCATCAGCAATTTCTTGAACAGAAAACGGGTTTACAGTCGTCCGTGCACCAATCCACAATACGTCCACACCAAATTTTAAGGCTTCATATACATGGTGTGCGTTGGCTACTTCCACGGTGGTTTTCAAGCCCGTTTCTTCTTTCACACGTTTGAGCCATTTCAATCCTTCGCTACCTACACCTTCAAACATCCCAGGGCGTGTGCGTGGCTTCCAAATACCACTTCTGAATAGTGAAATATTTCCTTGTGCGGCAAGGTCTTTGGCAATGCTCATGACCTGCCCTTCGGTTTCAGCCGAGCAAGGTCCCGCTATAAGGAAAGGACGTTTGTCCTTGATGTCCATAAAAGGTTTTAATTCCATGATATTCTAATTTTACTTTTTATTTGATAAATAATTGATTGTAAATGAATTATAAATTTTAAATTAAAAATTTGGCAAATCGAGAAATATTATCGTATATTTGCACTGGTTGTCTGAGGACGACCCCCAGCGAGCAAATGTTGATACCGGTTCAATGTTTGCTCATTTTTTTTATATCCTAAATTTTCCTTTAATCATATCATCTCTTTCCAATTCTATAATTTGGTTTAAGTAAACCAATAATAACCCTTTTATCTCCTTATATTTTGTAGAGGCATTTCTAATACTACGCTGTAAATTTGAAACATCTATCTTATGGTCAATATGTAACAACAATTTGTCAGATTGCTTTTTAGCTCTTCTAAAGTGATTTTGAACGCCGTTTGCCAAATCTGTTCCTTTTTTCAGTCTCTTGATTTCAAAAAGCATATTACCAATTAAAACATCTCCTGACTTCTCAGTATTAAACTCGGGAATTAATTCCACACAGTATCCATGCAGTTTCAATATTTGACAAACAGGTATTTCATCTTCTAACCCACTCGGGCTATGAAATCTATGTATGACTAAATAGCCATTACTTTTATTATCATAACCTATAACATCAGGGAATTTTAACATAACCCTAAAATGTGTTTCTGCATCAATTTGGTTTGTCAAATATTCACTTCTTGAGTAGCTCTCAAATTTAAGTCGGTTGAGTTTGCTCATGTTTCGTTTTTTGAATTAATGTATGTGTACCCCTCAGTATTTGAATGTTCTGGAATAGAAAATAGATACAAAAACAGGCATTGCCCAAGTCATCGCCGCCCAACTAATCGGCGTAAAATCGGCGTGCAATTGATTTTGCTTAATTATGATGCCCAACAACGCCCAAATGACCGCTATACCAATAAACATATTGCGCAATCGCCACGTACTATAAGCCGCTATCAAAGAACCAATACCGATTAAACCGCCTGTCCAAAACGTTGCAGATAAGCCAAATGCGCCCCAATGGGTACTAACAAGCCACGTCGTGACGTTGGCAATGGTAGCGATACAAATCCAACCTAAATATACGCCAAAGGCTGCTTTTAGCAAAGGGCGCGTTGGCGTTTGTGGTGCTAAATCGAAAGAAATTACGGTATTCAAACGCACTAATGTATATAAAATGCCCAACATGACGACTATTGACACCGCTAAAAATTCATAATGCCACATAAACAACCACGCACTATTAAATACGCAATTCACTATAAAAAGGAGGGTTATTTTTTGAATAGTTTCTTCCTTTGCCGCATTTTTTCCAATAAATTGCCAGACCATGACAGCTATAATCAATGAATAAATAACGCCCCAAATAGAGAAAGTAATGCCCGCAGGGGCAAATTCATTATAGTTTTTATCCGAAATAACGTTGGTTCTTATGCCATTAATAGGCAAAGCATTGGCTAAATAGTTGACTGTTAAGACGGCTAATAAAGCGATGATATTAAGTATTTTCATATTATTTTTTTGTAGAATAAAGTGTTAAAATTGCAAAAACCAATTTGTTGTATTCAATTTCCAAGCGAATATAGTAATAAAACTGCTGGAGAGTTTTCTTAGCATTTATAGACTTTAAAGGCAGGACAAAAATAGGGATAAAAATGGTTTGATGGATACCCCCTCAGTATTTCTCATTCATTTTTTATAATAATCCCAAATTTATTTACTTTCGCCTTAATTATTAAGCAAAATCATAGCATAAACTTTTAAATATAGAAAAATGAAGAAAACGATTAGCCTTACCTTACTCCTTTCACTAACCCTCACAACTACTTTTGCGCAAACTTATGATGCAGCCTATTTAAAGGCAATGCAGTGGCGGTGCATAGGTCCTCATCGCGGTGGGCGCACTGTTGGAGCAACGGGTGTGCCTTCGCAGCCCAACGTTTTTTATATCGGTGTCAATAATGGCGGCGTATGGAAAACAACCGATTTTGGTCGAACTTGGCTGCCCATTTTTGACGACCAACCGACGGGTTCGGTGGGCGATATTGTGGTAGCACCGTCCAATCCGAATGTCATATATGTGGGCAGTGGCGAGGGTTTGCAGCGTCCCGATTTATCCGTCGGCGATGGTATATATAAATCAACAGATGGGGGAAAATCGTGGACAAACACAGGTCTGCGCGAAGCCCAACAAATAGGTGGTTTGGCAATTGACCCAACCAACGAAAACCGCGTTTTTGCCGCCGCTTTGGGGCATCCCTACGGCGCAAATACCGAGCGCGGCATATATCGCACCCTCGATGGTGGCAAAAATTGGGAGCGCGTCCTTTATAAAGATGAAAACACAGGCGCGGTACAAGTAACCCTCGACCCCAAAGACCCCTCAGTAATCTACGCCGATTTGTGGCAAGCGCGATTAGGCCCATGGGAAAATGGCGTGTTTCAAGGTGCAGAAAGCGGTTTGTATAAATCAACTGACGGCGGCACGACTTGGCAAAAACTCACCAAAGGCTTGCCAACACCCGCCGAAGGCTTAGGCAGAATAGGCTTTTGCATAGCACCCAGCGACCCAAAACGCCTATATGCGACTGTGGACGCGGGCAAAAATGGCGGTATCTATCGCTCCGATGATGCGGGTTCGTCTTGGACGCGCATGAGTGCAGATGAACGGTATTGGGGGCGCGGTAGCGATTTTGCGGAAGTAAGAGTACATCCTACCAATCCAGATATTGTGTATTCAGCCAATGTCGTCACTTGGAAATCAGAAGACGGCGGCAAAACGTGGAAGGGTGTGCGTGGTGCGCCTGGGGGCGATGATTATCACCGTATTTGGATTAATCCGACCAATCCGAATATCATACTATTGGCAAGCGACCAAGGGGCAATCATTACGGTGAATGGCGGCGACACCTATTCTTCATGGTATAACCAACCAACGGCGCAGTTTTATCATGTCAGTACCGATAATGATTTCCCTTACAATGTCTATGGTGGGCAGCAAGAGAGTGGCTCGGCGTGCGTACCCAGTCGGGGCAACGATGGGCATATTACTTTCCACGATTGGCATCCTGTTGGCGTTGAGGAATACGGCTACGTAGCGGCTGACCCACTTGACCCAAATATCATTTATGGTGGAAAAATCACTAAATTTGATAAGCGGACGGGGCAAGTGCAGAACATTGCACCCGAAGCCGTGCGCAGTGGCAAATACCGTTTTATAAGAACCGCCCCCGTACTTTTTTCGCTAATAGACCCTAAAACGCTGTATTTTGCAGGAAATGTCTTATTCAAAACGCAAAATGGGGGCAACTCTTGGGATGTTATCAGCCCAGATTTGACCCGCGATACCTATGACGATATACCCCTCAGTATTGGCGTATATCGCAATGATGATTTGAAAAAAATGCCGCGCCGTGGTGTCATTTATACCGTCGCGCCTTCACCCAAAGACATCAATACCATATGGGCAGGCACGGACGATGGCTTAATCCATATTACGAAAGATGGGGGTAAAAATTGGCAGAATGTCACGCCACCTGATATGACGATTTGGAGTAAAGTATCCTTAATAGATGCCAGTCCATTTGATGCCAATACTGCCTATGCTGCCGTCAATCGCATCCGTTTGAGCGATATGAAACCACATATATACCGCACAAAAGATGGCGGCAAAACGTGGCAACACATCACCAACGGCTTGCCCAACGACCCTATCAATTGTGTTAGGGCTGACCCTCAACGCGCCCGTTTGTTGTTCGCGGGTTCTGAACGGGCGGTCTATGTCTCTTTTGATGATGGTGACAATTGGCAGCCTTTGCGCTTGAATATGCCCGCTACGTCTATCCGTGATTTGGTGATTAAAGACGATGATATTGTGGTCGGCACACACGGGCGTTCTTTTTGGATATTGGACGATATTACGCCTTTGCGCCAAATTGGGCAAGCGGCACTTAAAGAGGAAGCCATTTTGTTTAAACCACAATTGGCTACCCGTTTGCGCTACTCGATGTACACCGATACACCCTTGCCACAAGAAGAACCCGCAGGGCAAAACCCGCCCGATGGTGCGATTATCAATTATTTTTTAAAAGAAAAAGCCCAAACACCTGTTACTTTGGAAATAGTAGATGCCAAAGGGGTCGTTGTGCGCCGCTATTCAAGTGCAGATAAGCCTTATACTCAAGCCAATGACAATGTGCCAACATATTGGATACGCCCACAGCAAATACTATCCGATGAGGCAGGGGCGCATCGTTTTGTCTGGGATATGCACTACGCGCCTTTGGATTTGCCGCCTTCATTCCCCATATCGGCAACCTATAAAGAGACTGCGCCCGACCCAACTGCACCGTGGGCAATGGCAGGGACATATACCGTAAAATTGACGGTCAATAACCGCGTATATACCCAACCCCTCAGTATGAGGATAGACCCACGCATCAAAACGAGCGTTGCCGATTTGCAGAAGCAACATGATTTATCATTGATTTGCTACGAAAATCGTCAAAAAGTCATGCGTAGTCAAGCAGAAATGGAAAAAGTAACGGCGCAACTGAAAAGTTTAATACCCGTTTCTACGGGTGCATTAGCAAGTCATATCAAAGGATTTGAACAGCGATTGGGCAGTATTGAAACGCCTAATACACCTAATTTCAAGCGATTAGATGGCGCATTTACCTCAATTTTCAATATTTTACACGATACGGATATGCCGCCAACAACGCAAGTTGTGCAAGATTTTAATCAACACAATGCCACATTTATTGCGCTTTATGACAAATGGGATGTGTTTAAAAAGAAGGATATTGCGGCTTTGAATGAGCAATTGAAGAAGGCGAAATTGGGGAGTATATCGTTTTAAGTTTTTTTTTATACATATGATTACGTATAACCTAAAAGCGAATAGTCAAGTAGTGACGGCTGTACTCATGTTTTTTCACTAAAAATACTGAGGGGTATCAAAATTTGGGTAATTGAGATTTGAAATAGTACAATAGAAAATATACCTTTGTTCACTTAATGTTAAACCTACTATAAGAACTACAAGATGATAACCGAACCTTACGATTTTATTGAATACAACCATAAAACCTTATTCTTTTTTAGGAGTGAAGGAGCAAAGGGCAATATTCTCAAAGGTGTTATTTTTACGCCCAGCGGTGAAAATCTCTGGAATTTGGCTTTTGGTGATTGGCGTAAAGGCGATATAGATGATGCAGTTATATCCAATAATCATGACATAGTCAAAACATTCAACACTATTGCCAAGATTGTTTATCCTTTCTCTGATGAATTTCCGACAAGACAAATTCTTATATAGCCTGTTGATGAAAAAAGGAAAAAGTTATATAATCATATTTTCAGGAGAAATATTGTAGCTATAATCAAAGAATTTGACGTTATAGGTACAATTAATAACCTCGAAGAAACTTATACGCCCGAAAAAAATTATGATATTTTCACTTTAAAGCGTAAATTCGTAAAATGAAAAATATAGAAAATAAAAATACAATTGAGGATATTATCAAAGACCCTGCATTGCGTGAAGAAATGAAGACATTTGTTCAGTATGTTCAAAATACACCTTTCAGTACAATGTTTCCCAAAAAACATGAACTTACTATGACCCATTTGGTCAAGCAAAAAACGCAGAAATTATATCAGTCTAATCCTGATATGCCTATCAAACAAGTCATCACTCTGGTTTTTGAACCTCTTACTGATGATATTCCCGCACCTTTAGCCTTGAAATTAACTAAAACAATTATTGACACTTGGGTAAAACTTTCTGGCACACTTTCTACACAATCGGCGGTTGCTGTTGCGATTTAATACCCACTTAGTCCCTATCCAAATCCTATCCTATAAAATCCCAATTCTATTTTAACGTTAGCTCGGGGATTAAAAGAAAATATAATAATGCCGTAGCTACGCTACTTTCGAACACTTTTTGTTATACTTTCCTACCCAAATATCGTGGCTACGCCACTTTCAAGGATAATATTTTTGCTCAAAAATGGCGTAGCCACGACATTTCGGTAGATAAATTCGGTTTCTCCCTTTTAGAAGTAGCGTAGCTACAGCATTATAAGGTTTTCCTTTCATTCTCCGAACTCACATTATTTTAAATTAGCTCATAAGTAAAGTCGGTACGAGCTACTAACTGACTACGGGACGCAGATGAAGCGGAAGCCAATGATGCTGTCGCGGAAGACGGGAGTGTTGAAGCCGCGGTTAGCCGAACGGCAATTCCGCGCGCGGCTATTCCACGACCCGCCACGCAAAACCCGATAATCGCCTTTTTCTGCGCCTTGTGGGTTATCTACGACCCCACTTTTTTTACATTCATCATAATATTTTTCGGCATACCAATCGCTACACCATTCCCAAACATTGCCGTGCATATCGTAAAGTCCCCACTCATTAGGCGGATATGAGCCTACGGGCGTTGTCTTACTTAAAAACTTTCCTTTTTGGTTTTTATTGTATGGATAATTGCCATCGTAATTGGCTTGGTCAGTTGTCAAATTAGCACCAGTATTAAAAGGTGTGATTGTGCCAGCCCGACAAGCGTATTCCCATTCGGCTTCGGTGGGTAAACGGCATAACGTATTAAAGTCTTTACTCAACCATTTACAATATTCAACGGCATCATTCCAACTGACATGAATAACAGGATGTTTTTTATCAACTTGATTAGTACCGCCTACATCTGACTGCCAATTGACACCTTGCTTTTCAATTTGCGAAATATAGCCAATCAAATCATTGGCTTGTTGAAAAAACAGTCCTTTTTTATGCTTTTTGCGGTATATAGGGTAGCCTCTTTTTTTTGGAGAATACAGAATTATAATGCACCACAGAAAAGATTAAACAGTTAGTAAAACATCATCATCGAAATAAACATTTATACCATCTTTATTTTTTTCATAAAAAATTATTGGTACATCAATATGCTCTGAAAGTGCATTTTTAGTTTTATAACTTTGAGGTTTGATGCTAACAGGTTTTACGCCAATAAAACCGTCAATACCTTTGCTTTCTTCTTCGGGTTCTGCCAAACGGTAATCCGTTTTTAAATCATCTGCAACAGTTTTCAAAATTGCTTCTTGAAACTTTAGCCCTACAAAAGTTTTGACAATAACCAAATCTCGCACCCATGTTTCAATCATAGTTTGGTCAATTTTTGTCATTATCTCTTTCAAATTTGCCATCATATCTACAATTTTTTCCGTCGCCTTTTGAATAGCATTTGGGTGTTGTAGCAGGTACCATTCTTCCCATTTTTTAAATTCTGAACCTTCAAACTCCTGTATCAAATCGCTCATTTGTCCAACTATCTTAGGTCTGGTTCCTCCAGCGTTTGAGTTTGCTAAATTAATAATTTGAGTAGCATATTTTGGAAAAATTGGGCTTTCGGCAGTCAATAGTGCCGTTATTTTACTATTTGATAATTTTATTTTTTTCATTACAAATACACGTTGCGTAAAATTCAATATTTATAACCTAAAATATCAATCTTCATATTTTATATTGAGAATAATGTCAACTCTTGTTTTGATTTCTTTATAATAGGTACAGAGTTAGACGCTCCATCTGGGTTTACATCAATATAATTTACTATAATTTTATTACCCTCTCTTTTTACCTCATCAATATAGGATAACCTAATATCGGTTTCTTGATTAGTCATTACCTGCATATTAAGATTTTCATTGAAATGCTTAATATCATCTTTATTAGGGTCGGCATTTCTATCTGAAATAAATTGTTTATGACTATTAACTCTATTGTAAACACAGCTATTATAAAAATCAATGGGCGTTGTTTCTATATTTTCATAAATAATATTTGAAAACGCATTATCAATTTCATATCCTATACTATTTCGTTGCGTTGCAATAGCGGCAATTGATGTTGTGCCTGTACCCAAAAAAGGGTCTAAAACTGTATCTCCTTTCAGTGAATACATATTTATCAATCTATACGGCAACTCAAAAGGATAGGCGGCACTTCTTTTTCTTGTTTCAGAATTTTCTATTTTTTGTTTAGTTCCTTTCAAATCCCATAAATCTGAAAACCATGTATTGCGCTCTTCCCAAAAGAACGAACTTTCTTTTCTTCTCAGTTTTTCTTCATCGCTTTTAAACTGTCTTTTACCACCTTTTCTAAAAATCAAAATCCATTCATGTTCTAAAGTTACATAAGCACCCGAAGGTAGCATACCTGAACCCATAAATTTATTAGGCGCATTGGTTTGTTTTCGCCAAATGATATTAGGTAAATTAGAAAGCCCTAATTGTTGAAAAGCGGTTATTATTCTTGAATGGTTGGGATATAGTGCAAATTCATCGTTAATTGTGCGCGTTGCATCACCTATATTGATACACGCAAACCCACCTGGTATCAATACTCGTTCAACTTCTTTCCAAACTTTATCAAGCTCTAAGTGCATTAATTCAAAAGCCAGAGAACCATTATGTTGATTTAAAGCCTTTCTAATGTCTGAATTTTGTTTTGACATAATATCATCCCACATCTCTATCATAGGATAGGGTGGAGAAGTCACGATAAGATGAATACTTCCCTCTTTAAGTTCGCTCATTTGACGGCTATCACCGTTTACTATTTTATGGTATGTACCGTTCATATATCAATTATTTAGTGCGAAGGTAGTATTTTCCAAGAGGTTATTTTTCAGTTCTTTAGTAATATTTTTTCAGTTTAATTGTATTCTATCATATATCCTTTGAATTAACTACATTTAGTTTCTGAAAGAATACCCCTCAGTATTTTCACCCGAAAAACCGAGTTTATTTCCTTAAAAAACTCAAAAAAGCTCAATTTTTATCAAAATAATAAGGATAATGCTATTCAAATCATCACAATCAATAAAAACAATATATGTTAAAAAAAACTTAAAAAGAAAAAATGGTTTAAACCTTGTCTATACTGAGGGGGTCTATGTTTTGTATCGCATAAATAGCGAGCAGACAACCTAATTTTTCAACCGTTTTAAAATTTACAATCACATGCAAAGAATCGTGTTAAGCATTTTGACTTTGGCTACTTTAACTTTCGTAGCTTGCAACAAAGACAACAACGTAACCCCTACAAATGACACTACCGAATTGGTAACAGTATCGAGTGAGGACATGAGCGAATTGGAATCCACAACCCAAAGTACCGAAGACGAATTAGACGATGTTTTAGAAGAAAATGGCTTGACTGTACGTGGCTGCAAACCGACGATTGCCCTATCTGCACCCAGAGGTACATATCCACAAACCATTACTTTAACATTCGATGGCACATGCAACGACCAGCACGCCCGCAAACGCAAAGGGCAAATTGTCATCACTTTGAGCGACTCTTTGACCAAAGTCGGCGCAACCAAAACCGTAACTTACAATAACTTCTCTGTTGATAGTGCAAAAGTAGAAGGCACGCGCAAATGGACAAATACGGGCAAAAATGCGCAAGGACAACCCACTTTTAAGCGCGAAGCAACGAATATGAAATTGACTTTCGGCGATGGCACTTCTACTACGTGGACGGCAACCCATATCGTCACCAAAACACAAGGCTACGAAACACCACGCCTATTTATTGACGATGTTTGGGCAGTCACAGGTAATACATCAGGCGTAAATCGCAAAGGCAAGACTTATGAAAGCGTGATTGCTTCACCTATTATTCATAAAGCACTTTGCCCTTGGATAGTAAAAGGAGTGCGCTCAGTAACCGTTAATGGTAAAACAGTGTCCTTAGATTATGGCTATGGCGGCGGCGATTGTGACCGCGATGCGCTCTTGACTTTGGAGGATGGAACTACTAAGGTGATTAAGATTAGGCATTGATTTTAAGCGTTGACGTCACTATTTCTAATAAAAAAAGAGCATAATTCCTTATCTATCAAGGAGTTATGCTCTTTTTTATTCGATAATAAAAATTTAACTATGCCATTTTACTATTATCTCGTTCAAATTTTTCAATAATCTCTCGGACTTTATCTTCAGGCAATTGAGCAATTTTAGAAATAGTCGCCACATCTAAACCTTCTTTATGCGCTAAAATAGCTACCTCAGTTGCTTTTTCAATTTTGGCAATTTCTTTAGCTTCCTTCGCAACATCTTCCAATTTTTGATGATACATAACTTCTTTCACCAAACTCATATCAAACATAACACGCTGTTCGGGTGACATACGATTGAGGTCAATTTTTTTCAATATTTCATCTAACCATGGCTCTTGCCAAAAAGGTGGGTTTTCCGCTTCGTTGGTCGGATCAATTTGATGCGCATATTTGAGTGTATAAGCCAATTTTTCCATATCCGTTTCAGTATAAAAAAGCAAAGTTGTTGTTTTTGTTTTTCATGAACAAGGATTGTTTTACATATTTTTTTAACCTATAAAATATAATGTTATATCATACCGTTTATTCTGTCCCCTCAGTATTTTTTTAGCAAAAAATCAATTTATTTTTTTGAAACAATTATATTTAGCCGATAATCAAACAATAAAGATAATTCTAATTAAAAAAATGAAATTAAATTACATATTCTGTAATTTTTTCACAAAAAACATACTATATTTGTCATGGTAATAATAGCAAAATCGGCGTTAATTCGATATATCGCTAAACACAATGATACCCTTGTACCTTTGATGGAGTGGTACGACATTGTGACGGAAGTAGATTGGGCAAGTTTCAGCGACGTGAAAAACACTTTTAATAGTGCTGATTATGTAGGTAATGAAAGGGTTGTGTTCAATATCAAGGGTAATCGGTATCGGCTTGTGGCTGCTGTTATTTATAGTATTCGCACAGTGTATATAAAATTCATCGGCACACACGCCGAATATGATAAAATTGATGTCAAAACAATAGAATTTAAACAATGAATATTCAATCAGAAACAGAATTTAAAAAAGCGTTTGCGCATTTCGATACCTTGATTGCAGATATGGGCGATGATACCCAAAAGCAAGCCCAAGCGCGTGAGTTGGCAGAAGCCATACAAGCCTATGAAAAAGAACATATTTCATTTCCGATACCTACAACGCTTGTAGGAATGGTCGAATTAAAAATGTATGAAATGAAATTAAAAAGGCGTGATTTAGCCAATCTTTTAGGGATTGAGACATCGCGGGTATCAGAATATTTGAATGGAAAACGTAAAATTAACCTCGAATTTGCAAAGCAAATACATGAGAAATTAGGTATTGATGGCAACTTTATTCTTAAATCAATTTGATACCCCCTCAGTATTTTCATCAAAAAAAAATCCCAAAGCATCATACAATGCTTCGGGATTTTTATATTAAAAAAGAATATAAACAATTTATAATCAATTATTTATAAATTCTTTTTCTTCAATTCAGAAACCGCATAATCCGCAGCACGAGCTGTAAATGCCATATAGGTCAAAGACGGATTGACGCATGAGGCAGATACCATTGCAGCACCATCTGTAACGAATACGTTTTTGACAGCGTGTACTTGGTTGTACTTGTTCAATACCGACGTTTTAGGGTCGCTACCCATACGCGCTGTACCCATTTCGTGGATACCGAGACCAATGTGAGTATTCGGATTGTTGTACGGATTGATGTTTTTGAAACCCGCCGCTTCGAGCATTTCGGCAGCATCGTTCATCATATCTTCCCGCATTTTCAATTCATTTTGCCCAAATTCTGCCTCAAATTCTAAGATAGGCAAGCCCCATTTGTCTTTTTTATCGGCACTTAATGTGAAGCGATTATTCGGGTCTGGCAAAATTTCGCCGAAGCCACCTATACCGATTGTCCACTTGCCGGGTAGTGTCAAACCTTCCTTGAACTCTGCACCAAAACCGTCCATACCCGTACCACGTCCCCAACCTTCACGGCTTGCACCGCCTTGATAGCCGAAACCACGTAGATAGCTACGTTTATCTGAACCCCAGTTGCGGAAACGCGGAACATATAGTGCATTCGGGCGATTGCCGTAATAATAATCATCTTCATGCCCTTCAACCGTAGCACTTGCGCCTACGCCTAAGTGATGATCCATGATATTGCGCCCCAATTGGTCACTTTCGTTACCCATACCATTTTGAAAACGGTTGGATTTAGATTGCATCAAAATGGAAGTTGAACCTATCGCCCCCGCATTGATGAAAATGATTTTAGCATAATATTCCGTAACGGCGCGGGTCAGTTGGTCAATCACGCGCACACCAACGGCTTTGCCTTTCTTTTCGTCATATATCACTTCCGATACGATGGCATTGTGTATCATAGTCAATTTTTTCGTGCGGGCAGCAGCTGGTAAAGTCGCTGCCACCGAACTGAAATAACCACCATACGGACAACCACGCATACACTTATTACGGAATTGGCAATTGGAGCGACCCAAAGCCATTTGCTCGGCTGTTGGCTGCGTCAAATGCGCCACACGACCAATAGTAGCCGCCCGACCCATTTTGCTTTTGATGGCATTTTTGAAATGCAACTCAGGAGCCGTCATTTGCATGGCGGGTAAAAAATGACTATCGGGCAATACGTCTAAACCCTCGGCTTGTCCCGATATACCTGCAAATTTTTCAACATAAGTGTACCATTTTTCCAATTCTTCGTAGCGAATAGGCCAATCAATCGAAATACCATCTTTGACATTGGCTTCAAAATCCGCCTTATTCCAACGATAGGATTGGCGACCCCAAAGGAGCGATTTACCACCCGTTTGGTAGGAACGTATCCAATCGAAACCACCTTTTTTCTCGATATAAGGGTTTTGCTTATCGCTGACAAACATATGTTGCCAATCTTCATTAGGCGTATAACCTGTGCGGACACCTGCCCAATATTCTTCTTGCGCCATATTCGTCCAACGTCCGCGATGACCGAATTCCCAAGGGTCTTTGGTAGCCGTTTCGTAACCCGATACGTGTTTTAGCTCACGACCACGCTCCAAACAAGCGACTTTCAAACCTTTTTCCGTCAGTTCTTTTGCCGCCCAACCGCCAGATATGCCCGAACCTACGACAATAGCATCGTAGGTATTCTTTTTTATAGCATCTATATTGATGTTCATATTTTTTTTAATATTTAGTAGTGAGTACAAAGTATATTGCAATACTGCTAATAGACAAAAAAGGCATTTGTACATTAATTTACATTCGCACAGGGCGATTAAAATCGCCCGCTATTGATGAATTTCAGTAGTCAATATCAATAGAGGGCGATTTCAATCGCCCTGCGGATGCAGCTCCAAATGCGGAAACTCTAATTCAATTAATATTGATACGCCTTTTGTCCAGCCTTGATTTTAATTGGCTCAAACTTGCCAGGTATAGGCTCATAAACGAAAGAAGACTTGATGCCTTGCTCCGATGTAAAATAGCCCAACAGGGTCAATTCCTTTACCAAGCGCCAGAATGGAACGCCTTTTTTAGTATCGGCTGTTTCTTTATCCACGTTGTCACCCACTTTGACTACCTTCACATTCATAGCTGCAATGGCTTCTTTGGTATCCACTTCTACTTTTTTAAGCGTAGCGATTTGAGTGTCTTTATCTTGGCTCAAAAAACCTTTTGTTTCCAAATCCGTCAAACCAGCCAAGAAACTATCGTGTTCAGGCTTTTTATAACAATCATTAAGCATCATCTCAATGAAAGGTGGAACGCCTGCATCAATAGCACCGGGCGTGGTCGTGCGCGGAATGATGTGTTCGGATACAGCAGCTAAGATTTTGCGTTGATTGTCAGTAAGTGTAAACGCGGCGAAAATCGGCTTAATTGGTCTTGTTGTGCTTATTCGTTCCATAGCCGAAAGGGTTTGTGCCGAAATAGTGCCACCCATAATCAGTGCCATGCGCGAAATAGCGTCTCTTCTGTTCATTTAATATTGTTTTTATATGTGAAAACAAAATTTAATATTTTGAAATGAGGGGACAAGATAAATTTTATTTTTGTTACCCACATGATTATTTGGTAATTTTAGCAAAATTTTAACCCCTCAGTATTTGGAGTATAAAGTATAAAGTATTTTGGAAAATATGGGAATATTTCGCAGGGCGATTGAAATCGCCCCCTATTGATAAGTATTACGA
>JAYVKQ010000195.1:0-9416 GCA_043768285.1 Saprospiraceae bacterium
CAAAAATGAAGTGGCGAAGTCGTTTCAAACAGTACGGAATGAAGTAGCGCGGATGAATGCTTTTTTGCAAGAGCACATTTCGGGTATGCGTATTGTGCAGATATTCAATGCCGAAAAACAGGAGCACGAAAAGTTTAAAGAAATCAATCGCTCTTATACGGGTGCGAACTTGAAGGCGATATTTGCCTACGCTGTTTTTTTTCCGATAGTAGAAATTGTTTCGGCTGGCGCATTGGGTTTGATGGTTTGGTATGGCGCAAAAGGTGTTATTGAAAACCATATTACGCTCGGTGTTTTGGTTGCTTTTCCTGTTTATTTGAATATGCTGTTTAGACCCATTCGGATGTTAGCCGACAAATTCAATACCCTTCAAATGGGTATGGTAGCCGCCGAAAGAGTATTCAAATTATTGGATGATACAACATATGTAGAAAAAAACGGCTCAAAAAAGGCTGAAACACTGAGGGGGAGTAATATTGATTTTAAAAATGTGGATTTTGCCTACGATGGTGAAAATTTTGTCTTGAAAAACGTCAGTTTTACTTTAAAATCTGGCGAAACCTTAGCTATTGTTGGCTCAACTGGTTCGGGCAAAACGACGATTACAAGTGTACTATCCCGCTTTTATGATATACAAAAAGGCACAATTGCTATTGGCAATACCGATATTCGAGATTTTGATTTGAATAATTTGCGCAATCATATAGCGGTTGTTCTGCAAGATGTTTTCCTTTTTTCGGGTTCAGTGTATGACAATATTACCTTGCGTGATACGTCTATATCAAAAGAGAAAGTGATACTCGCGGCACAAATGATTGGAGCTGATGAATTTATCCAACGATTGCCGAATGGCTACGATTATGAAGTCATGGAGCGCGGTGCAACCCTTTCGATGGGACAAAGGCAATTAATATCCTTCGTCCGTGCGCTCGTTTTCAATCCCGATATTTTGATATTGGACGAAGCTACCTCCTCTATTGACCCCGAAACTGAGGGGGTCATTCAATACGCCATCGAAAAGTTGATTGCTAAACGCACAAGCATTATTATTGCACATCGCCTTTCTACTATTCGCCATGCTAATAATATTTTGGTAATGGATAAAGGTGAAGCTATTGAGTTTGGTTCGCACGATGAGTTGTTGCAAATAGACAATGGGAGATATAGAGAACTCTACGAAATGCAATTTGCTGCTGTGAATATGGCAGCCTGATGTAATTGTCAGTGGTTTACTAAACCTTGCTTACCTCCTTACTAATTTATCATTTAACAATAGTTAGATAAATATGGAAACAATAGATAAACCGCTGGTCAATCGCGTTGCGGAAAGTGGGTTGACAACGCTCAATTTGGAAGATTTTTTTCCAAAAGAGCCCATTGCTGTGTTCGACATCAAGAACTACCTTTTTATGGAGTTGATTTTGAAAGAAAAAGATTTCAGAGAAGCCTGTAAAAACCACGATTGGGCACAATATACAAATAAGCATTTGGTGATTGATTGCACTGCCGATGCCATCATTCCCGTTTGGGCATATATGCTTGTGGCAGCACAAGCTGCGCCTTATGCCATAGAAATTTTTCAAGGCGATATAGATAATTTTTATAAAGTCTATTATGGGAAAAAATTAGCTGCTTTTGATGGGGCAACTTATTCAGGCAAGCGGGTTGTGATAAAAGGCTGTTCAGATAAACCCGTGCCGCCCGCTGCTTATGTGGCGTTGACGCACAAGTTACAACCGTATGCTCAAAGCATTATGTACGGCGAACCCTGTTCAACCGTTCCCATTTTTAAACGCCCTCGCGTCATAGAAAAAAGCGAAAATGCTTAAAAATAGCCTATTAGGGTTACATTAAATGTATTATTTGGCATTATAACTGTTAATTTTATCACAAAGTCCTTGTTGCCAATTGCATAAATTGTAAAGAAGGACTTTTTTTGTGGTAAAATTAAACGGATTTAAAAAACTTTAACTTATTTAAAAATTACAGACACCTATGAACTATATTTCCAGAGTGTTACTCCTTTTGTTATTCGCTTCTTCAACGCTTTCAGCACAAAAAATTTCTTTCAAAATCAATGGCTATACTGAGGGGTATGGCAAAATGATAGGTATGTATGCCGATGCTAATTATTTCTGCGATTCTGCTAAAATAAATACCGATGGATCGATGGTTTTTTTTAAAGAAGAGGGCTATAAGGCAGGTTTATTTTATTTGATGATGCCTGACGAAACGTATGTCCAGTTTTTAGTACCTGATAAAAATCCTATCACTATATCTGCTACAAAAGACGATTATATCAATACGCTACAATCTTCACAATCGCTTGATAACCAGTTGTTTTTCGATAATCAACGTAAGCAAGCAGCTATCGAAAAACGTTTCAATGCGGTATCTGGAGACATGAAAAAATATACACGCGGTTCGGCTGATTTTGTAAAACTGCAACAAGAACAAACGGCAATATTAGCTGAGCGTGATGCAACGGTAGGTGATTTGAAAAAAAATCATCCGACTTCATTTTTTACACATTTTAAATTAGGCGGTCAAAACCCAAAACTTCGATATGTTTTACAGGCTAATGGCTCACTGGATAGTCAAATGACGATGTACAATTATCGGATAGATTATTGGAATGATTTTGATTTTACGGATGGGCGTTTGGTGCGTACCCCCGTTTTTCAAAATAAATTGAAGAAATATATTCAAGAATTGACCCCACAAGTACCCGATTCCGTTATCAAATCTGCCGATTACCTCATTAGCCGTTGCGCTGCGAATAAAGACTTACATAGTGTTGCAATCAATTGGATAGCCTATAATTACAAGCCCAGTATTGGCAAATTGATGGACTGCGATGCCGTATATTCACATCTGGTGCTTAAATATTTTAAGGTAGAAAGCGATTTGGGAATTCCTGCCGAAGATATAGCAAGTGCGCGTAAATCGGCAACGGATATGATACCGAGCCTTTTAGGAAAAATCGGGCAAGACATAGTGGCTGGAGATAAAAACGGGCAAATGAAATCCATTTATGGCTTAAAAGCAAACTTCACAGTGGTATTTATTTATAACCCCGACTGCGAGCATTGCCAAGAAGAAACGCCTCGTTTGCGCAAGGTTTATGACCAATATAAATCAAAAGGTTTGGAGGTTTATAGCATTGCTTCGGCTGCGAAAGATAAGAAAGAATGGCAAGACTTTGCCAATAAATATGGTATCAACTGGACCGATGTATGGGATCCTGAGTTGAAAAGTCGTTATTTTGAAAAATATTTTATTGATATTACACCCGAGTTATACCTCTTGGATAGAAACCGCAAAATCATTGCAAAAAATTTGAAACCTAATCAGTTAGCAGAAGTTTTAGAATTTGAAATGGCAAAGATGAACTAAGGCAAATAGTTGTATTTGTATAAAAAAACATAGAACCCATTGTAATATACATTGCAATGGGTTCTATGCGTTTTAGGGCGTTTTTTTGCACCCCTCAGTCATGTTTTTAGATTGGTGGAGCGTAACGCACCATATTTTTCAACTTTTGAGCAAACAATAAAATAAGCGGGCAGCGAATTTTACTTTGAAATAATCTTGTAAAAAAGCGATATATGAAAATTATGTAAGTATATTTGTTCAATATTAAGAAATATTATTTTTTGCACTTAAACCAACCAGACTTTCGATAGTCTAACGTGTGGCATAGTATTCTATACACTCTGTGTTTGCCAACCCATTCAAATAGTTAACTAAAACTTATTCTACTGTATTACAATAACTGATGCTGTATTTTTGATAAAGGACAATGATAATTATAGAAACTCAACAATCTTCGTCAAAATCAAGTATAAAAGCCCATTTTAAATCACTTCTAAAATCTGACCGTCAATGAATTCGACAACGACAGTCCCCTCTCCACGCCGTCCTATTGTCCTCTCGGGTCTTACCCCGTATGCTGGCACATTTGGCAGAGCGGAACTCATACACCTTTTAAAAAGAACAATGTTCGGCGCAAAAAAAGCGGATATTGATTTTTTCAATGGCAAAACACTGGCGCAAGTTGTAGATACGCTATTAACTTCACCTACTAATGTAACGCCCACTTTACCAGTTAATAATTATGATAATGCCGCAGCTGTACCACCACAAATTGATGTCGCTGCACCTGCGGGTACTACGTGGGTAAATGCTAATGAAGATGGCAACTTCAATGGTGGCAGACGTAACTCTATGCGCGCTTGGTGGGGTGGTCAAATGATTAACCAAGACCGTAGCGTTTTTGAAAAAATGGTAATATTTTGGCATAATCACTTCGCTACAGAAAATGTGGATACCACAACTTTGATGTTCTGGAATCATTTGGTTTTGTTGCGCAAAGCTGCTTTTGGTAATTTTAAAACTCTGGTGAATGATGTTACCTATGATGTGAATATGTTGCGCTACCTAAACGGGTACGTTAATAATAAAACAGCTCCTGATGAAAATTATGCGCGTGAGTTAATGGAGTTATTTACGTTAGGTAAAGGACCAGATTCGCAATATACCGAAGCGGATGTAAAAGCAGCAGCCAAAATACTGACAGGTTGGCGTATAAGAAATGACCAAGAACTCCCAGTCGGCTCAGGAAGAAAGCCATGGCAAACATACTTTAATGCTGGAGCGCATGATACGGGCTCGCGCACTTTTTCTGCTTTTTTCAGTAATAAAGTTATATCAGCAGCAGGTAGCACTACGGCACTTAATACCGAAGCCAATGCGCGTAAAGAAATCAGTGATTTGATAGACATGATATTCACAAAAGAGGAAGTGTCGAAATTTATCTGCCGTAAACTTTATACGTATTTTATTTATTATGAAATAGATGCGGCTACCGAAACCAATGTTATTACGCCATTGGCTGAAATTTTCCGTACATCTAATTACGACATTAAGCCCGTTTTGAAGGCATTATTTAGAAGTGAGCATTTCTTCGATGTCGCTAACAAGGCTTGCCTAATCAAGAGTCCACTTGATTTTACAATAGGCACTATCCGCGAATTTGATATTACAATACCTACGGCGGCTGCCGACTATTTACAACAATATCAAGCATGGAATAGTGTGGTAGGTGAGCGCAATAATGGGGCTGCGGTACAGGGGCAACATATTGGCAACCCGCCAAACGTAGCAGGCTGGCCCGCCTATTATCAAGTGCCTGTTTTCCATGAATATTGGATAAATACGGATAGCTTCCCAAGAAGAGCGCGCTATGCCGATAGTTTTTTAATAACAACTGGTGTGTCGTTGGGCAATAATAAATTTATGCTCTTAGATGTATTAAAATTCACCGATAGTTTTGGTAATGACGCTTCTGACCCAAATAAAATGATAGATTCTGTATTGGAATTGCTTTATCGCGTGCCCATAAGTACCAAATTTAAGCAATACGCCAAAAACATCTTACTCTCTGGTCAATCGAGTGATTATTACTGGACAGATGCTTGGGATGCGTATAAAACCAACCCGACAGCTATGAATACGACAACGGTAAAAACGCGATTAACGACGTTCTTTCGCTTTTTAGTATCGCAACCCGAATATCATTTGTCCTAAATCTTATTTTAAAACAATCAATCAGCTTGCTGATTTTAAAATATAAAAAACGATGAACAGAAGAAAATTCTTACAGAACACGACGGCTGGGGCTTTCATGCCATCGTTTTTCGGTAGAAATAACGATGTGACAGCTACCGATTCGCCGTGGTTGCGTATGCTCACGGGCGCGGCTGCCGAAACTAATCATGCGCTTGTTATTATTCGCTTAAGTGGTGGTAATGATGGTTTGAATATGGTTATTCCACTTGACCAATATGCCAATCTCGCTTCTGCCCGTGCCAATGTTTTGATTAATGAAAATCAAGTATTGAAGCTAAGTGGCACGACAGCTACTGGCTTACACCCTTCTTTTACGGGTATGCAAGCCCTATTTAATGAAGGTAAATTAAAAATAATTCAATCGGCAGGTTATCCAACACCAAATTTCTCTCATTTTAGAGCTACTGACATATGGATGAGTGCTTCTAATTCCACCGAAAATATTTCGACAGGTTGGATTGGGCGTTATATGATGAATGAATACCCGGGTTATCCCGATGCTTACCCTTCTACAACAATGCCCGACCCATTGGCTATCCAAGTGGGCGATATGACATTGACGTATATGGGTTTGACAGGTCCGATGGCAGTATCGTATCCCGATTTGACAAACCTATATAGCTTCAATGATGTTGGTGACAACCCCCTAACAGGTAGAGTTGGCAAGGAAGTAACCTATATCAAAACGGTAGCTAAACAGTCTGATAAATACGGACTTGCTATCAGTGCCGCTTATTCAAAAGGCTCTAATAGTGGAGTT
This sequence comes from Saprospiraceae bacterium, assembly GCA_043768285.1. Classification (GTDB taxonomy): domain Bacteria; phylum Bacteroidota; class Bacteroidia; order Chitinophagales; family Saprospiraceae; genus JAAFJT01. Next base: position 6,392 of record JAYVKQ010000195.1, read on the forward strand.
GTTTACCCTACATTTACAACCGCTGTTAACGGCGGCGGCGCGGGTGGTTTCAATAATCTATCTAATCAATTGAAATCCATCGCTCGTTTGATAAAAGGGGGTATCAAAACCCGCGTGTTTATGGTTACTCTGGGTGGCTTTGATACACATTCTAATCAAGTTGATAGCAACGATCATGCTAAGGGGTCTCATGCCGAAATGTTCAACGCACTCGATAAAACCATTACAGCCTTCCAACGCGATTGCGAAGCCTTGAAAATTGATAAGCGTGTATTGGGTATGACGTTCTCCGAATTTGGTCGCCGTATCAAATCCAATGCGAGTTTTGGTACTGACCACGGGGCAGCTTTGCCTATGTTTGTATTTGGGTCAAGTTTGTATGGTGGTATTCTGGGCACAAGTCCAACTATCAATGCTACCGTAGATGTGAACGCCAATATACCGATGCAATACGATTTTCGTTCAGTCTATGCATCCATTATGTCAGATTGGTTCTGCGTAGGGGCAACTGATTTAGAAAAAGTGATGCTGCGCAATTTCCAAAAATTGCCCATCGTCAATTCTCCTTCGTGCATCACGAGTACAAAGGAAATTGAAGCAGCGCAAGCCTTAAAATTGATTTCTAACTATCCAAATCCATTCGATTTCTCAACCAATATCGAATTTGAAACCAAAGGTGGTCACACTATGATACAAATTTTTGATGTTGAAGGTCAAGTCATCGCTGTACCAGTTGAGGGTGATTACGTAGCGGGTAAGTATAAAATAAATTTCAACGGTGGGTATTTACCTTCGGGTGTCTATTACGCTCGTTTACAAAATGGTTCTATATCTCAAGTACGTACTATGCTAAAAGTGCGATAGATAAGAATAGCTTACTTATTTGAAGACCGCATAAAAACACAGCACCGAGCTTAGCTCGGTGTTTTTTTTATATAGTCGTTAGCCCCCCCTCAGTATTCTGTTCAAAAAGTATTGTAAAATAACTCAAAACATACCCACCGAATTTATTTGGTGGCGCAGGGACGGCGAATACTTCTCAACCCAATTTTATGGTTATCCGAGCATTGGAAGCCGCCAAATAAATTTGGCGGGTAGGATGAGTATTTTAAGAAACTTTTTGAACGGAGTATTCAGTATTTTTTCACAAAATTGTTAAATAACTATTATTTTTGCACTCAATTTCCAGTAAGCTCAATTTTCTGACCATTAATTATCAATCAAACCATGCAACTATTCGACGTTTATCCAATTTATAATATCGAACCCATCAAAGGCAGAGGTGTAAAAGTATGGGATACTGAGGGGGTAGAATATCTCGATTTTTATGGCGGTCATGCCGTCATATCCATAGGTCATGCGCATCCGCATTATGTGCGCAAGGTAACTAAGCAAGTCAGTCAATTGGGTTTTTACTCCAATTCTATCATTAATTCGTTGCAAACAGAATTGGCAGATAAATTAGGTAAACTCTCAAATTGCCCCGATTATCAATTATTTTTAATCAATTCGGGTGCAGAAGCGAATGAAAATGCCTTGAAATTAGCGTCATTTCACAACGGGCGTACCAAAATTATTGCTTTCAAAAAAGCCTTTCATGGGCGCACGTCGGCGGCAGTGAACGTTACGCCTGACCCTAAATTAGTAGCACCCATCAATGCTACTTTTGAGCGCGAATTTCATGACTTAAATGAGATAGAAACCGTAAAAGCCTCTTTACTCAAAGGTGACGTATGTGCCGTTATTGTAGAAGGTGTACAAGGTATTGGCGGTGTTCACCTACCCAATGCCGCCTTTTTGCAGCAAGTACAGAAACTTTGTCATCAAACGAATACGGTCTTTATCCTTGATGAAATCCAATCGGGTTATGGCAGAACGGGAAAGTTTTTTGCTTTCCAGCATGTCAAAGGACTTGAACCTGATATTATAACGACAGCAAAGGGTATGGGCAATGGTTTCCCTATCGGTGGGGTATTGATACATCCAAAATTCAAAGCTAAATATGGGCTATTAGGGACTACTTTTGGTGGTAATCATTTGGCGTGTGCTGCTGCTATTGCCGTTTTAGATGTTTTGAAAAAAGAAAAGTTGATACTCAATGCCGCAAAAGTAGGCGCATATGCTTTAGAGAAGCTAAAAACGATACAAGGCGTAAAAGAAATACGCGGCATCGGTTTGATGATAGGCATTGAGTTCGAGTTTTCGACAGCAGCCTTGCGTAAGCGATTGGCTTTTGAGCAAAAAGTATTCGTAGGGTCGTCAAGCGAACCTAATACTATTCGTTTACTCCCCCCCCTCAGTATTTCGGAGGCTGATGTAGATATATTAGTAGAAAAAATGAAAATAGAAGTAGAACAAGAGTTGTTAGTAGCCGTATAAAGTCAAAACATTAAAATATGAGTAAAGAAGTATTAGACGATTGGGAGTGGGACAATGAAGAAAATCCTGCCTTCAATCACTACGGTTTTGACGAAAACGACACGGATAATGTCGTTATGCTCAAAACATTTAGTGCCGAAAATGAAGCCTATATCTGTGCTGCCGCCTTGAAAAACGAAGGTATAGAAGCCCATATATTGAGTTCTACCACAGGACAAATGACCCCATTTGCTTATGGTAATGTGCGCCTTTTTGTCGCTAAAATGCAAGCTGCCGAAGCCGCCGACATATTAGAGCGTATCGAAAGAGAAAAAATAAATAACGAACGCGCAAATGAAGAACCCGCTTCAAAAATGTTTTATTATTTAGTTATTGGTTTAGCTATTCTATTTGTGCTTTTAGGTCTGTTTTTTCTATATAGTTGACATTTCAGATTTTCGACCCGTGCCACCACTAAAAGCCTGTGCGTTACACACAACTTTTTCAGTATAAAAAATCCTGAAAGGATTAAATGTGAATAGGAAAAACGGTGAATATTGACGCAAACCCCGAAGGGTAGGCTGTCCAAACTAAGATAAAAGTTCTTTCATTTTTCGATAATTTAAATGCCATTAAATATATGATAATCAATAAGTTATGACAACTA
>JAYVKQ010000196.1:0-11037 GCA_043768285.1 Saprospiraceae bacterium
TAATCAAGCAATTTATAGTGAATTCCGCTTGTTTTCATCAAAATTCAGATTCTTTCACTTCGTTCAGAATGACAAAAAAAGCCAAAGCGGAAATTGCTGCGATTATTTACATCTACCTACTTACAATGCTATCAATCAATATTTTATATAAAAATACTGAGGGGGTATTACATTTTCGTTTGTGGACTAAAAAGGCGTTGTACTTTAATTTCTGTTTCGGAAGGGCGATTGAAATTGCCCTTCGGATGCCGCCACGAAGTTAAAATGTGAAACGCAACGTTACTATTAGAAATGCCGTCCTGTAACTATAACTTTCATTTATTAAAAAATCAAGGACATGAACCGAATATACACCCTTTTGACCATCCTGTTTTTATCTAATTCTATACAAGCTCAACATCTGCCTGATAATTGGCATGTTTCGCTTGATGGCAAACGCCTCATTACGGGTAATAAACCTTCTGAAGGATATTATGACGAAACCCTCGTGCCAAAAGTGGAGTTGAACTTCACACAAGCCAACTATTGGACGCTACTCACAAATAACTACGCCAGTAAAACTGATTTACTCGCCACTATGATATATAATGGTAGGACATACCCCAACGTGGGTGTACGGTTTCGGGGCAATACTTCTTACCAACGAGCTGGCGAAAAAAAGTCGTTCAGTGTTACGATGGATTTTCAAGACACAACCCAAGACATTAATGGCTACGAAACACTCCACCTCAATAATGCTTTTGAAGACCCTTCTTTTGTACGCGAAGTGCTTTATCTAAATTTTATTCGCCGTCATATTCCAGCCGCAAAAGGCAGTTTTGTAGATTTATATATCAACGGTCAATATTGGGGACCCTATCCGAATATACAAGTTTTGAACAGTGAGTTTATCCGCGAATGGTATTTGAGCGATGATGGTACACGTTGGCGTGCCGAGCGCGTGGGAGGTGGTACACCAGGGGCGGGTGGTTTTGGTGCAGGTACTTCTACGTTAAACTATTTAGGTACAACATCAAACCTTTATACACCACATTATACCTTAAAGAAAACATCAAAAACTGACCCGTGGCAAGATTTAATCAATGCAGTCACGGCTTTAAATACGCCCGTAGAGGATAATTTAAAAAAAGTATTCAATACTGATAGGGCTTTGTGGTTTGTAGCAAGTGAAATTATGTTCGGCGATGATGATAGCTACGTGAATAAAGGCGGCATGGATTATTATGTCTATTGGGATAAAGAAACGGGGCGGCTCGAACCTATTGAATACGATAGCAACAGCGCATTTAATACTATTGCTAATGCGTGGTCACCATTTTTGAAAGAAACAAATGTGCAATTTCCAATAATGAACAAGCTATTTGCTGTTCCCGCTCTACGTCAGAGATACCTCGCTCATGTACGTACGATGATGGAGGAAAGCCTCGATGAATCGTTTTTTAGCAATAAAATTGATACTTATTTTAACCTAATAGATGCCAAAGTAAAAGCTGACCCTAAAAAGCCAACTACTTATGACGCTTTTGTAGCACAAAAGGCAACCTTGAAAACATGGTTGCGGAACCGCAAAACGTTTTATATGAACAATGCAGAAGTCAATCGTACATACCCCTCAGTATCCAACGTGATTTTTAAGGGAAAGACAGCTGATTTTTCGACACCTGATGCCAACCAAAAAGTGACAGTGACAGCAAATATCAGTTTTCAAGCGGGCATTAAATCTGTTAATCTCTATCATGGAACAGGTTTAGACGGCTATTTTGATAAAACATTGATGTACGATGATGGTAGCCACAACGATGGTGCTGCCAACGACGGCAAATTTGGGGGCGAAATACCCGCATTTGCAAAGGGGACTTATGTCCGTTATTATATTGAAGCTATAGCCAATGACCAATGGAACACAGTTGCCTATATGCCCAAAGGCGCGGAACATGATGTTTATTTTTATCAAGTCAATGCGGGACAATCCAGTAATACGAGTATTGTTGTTAATGAAATCATGGCAGATAATGCGACTACTGCTAAAGACCCAAGCGCACAATATGACGATTGGGTTGAGCTTTTTAACAAATCTAACGCCGAAGTGGATATAAGTGATTGGTTTTTAAGCGACGATGCCAACAATCGAGGCAAATTCAAATTTCCTGTGGGAACAAAAATTGCTGCCAATGGCTATTTGATAGTTTGGGCAGATGAAGATGGCAAACAAACGGGACTACACGCCAATTTTAAACTATCGGCTTCGGGCGAAGCGGTTTATCTATATGATAAAGACACGCTCCAAGTAGATGGTATTACTTTTACGGCGCAAAAAACCGATATTAGTTTTGCTCGAAAGCCTAATGGAACGGGTAATATTGGCTTCTTCTCTCCTACTTTCAATGCGAATAATAATTCGGCGGTATCCTCTACTTTTGATATTGATGATACAGCTATTTTGATGTATCCAAACCCTACAAATACTGAGGGGGTAACAATTGAAGTCAATTTTAACCAAACTACAAGAGTACAGGTATATACCGTATTGGGGCAAATGATACACAACAATGTATTTAATGGAAAAACCCATATTAATACTGCCAACTGGCAAAGGGGCGTATATATCGTAAAAATAGGGAATGTGAGTAAAAAATTAGTGATTGATTAAGTTTACGTATTGTTTAAATCCATTGTCCTCAATCTTTTATTTCCGAAATCACTACTTCAATTTTGACAAGTTACTCCAGCAAAGCCGTTTATAACATATAAGGAACACGGATAACACGGGTTTTATTAGATTTACACGGATTTGTTTATGTATTATTAGAAAAAATCCGTGTAAATCTGTTTTATCTTCGTCATCTGTGTTCCCACTATGTCGTATGCGCAATTGTAGCAAATTACATTTATACATTTCACAACTATTTAAAAATCAATTATTTGAAAATAATAAAATATTATTATCCCATAAATACCACGCTCTAAAACACTTTTTTTACATAAATCCTAACAATGTGGTGTATGTTTTGTAGTAAGTAAGTTCTGTGAATATTTTTTCTTACAATTAAACCGATTCCTTAACTTACTATTTAACATTCTATGATTAAAAACGTTTCTACAAACACATTTTTCGCACTACTATCCATTTTTTTCTACTCGTTTTCTACTCAATTATCAGCACAATGTCCTCCCGTAGCAAGAACGGTGAGCAATGCCAAGTCTGATACACCCAACGATGCGATTGGCGTGATATTGAAAGGTTTTATCTCATCGGGCGGCGCAGGTTGGCTTTTTGAACAAGGCGCAACTTTTAAAGAAAATGCGGATGGTTCTGCCGATTTGAAGGGCATTTTGACGCAATATCCTTTGCCCAGCAATTTCAAATTTGAGGTCAATATTCATTTCATCAACCGTATGACAACAGCCCCTTCTGGTAGTCCTGTATTAATGAATACAACACCTAACACTCAAAATTGGGTGTATTTCGATTGGGGCACTGCCACAATGAAGGGTGCAGGCGAGTTAGAAGGTGCATTTGTCAATTTGACCAAACGCGATAAAGCTGCCCAAATGGGTATTGGTGGCAACGACCAAACACCTGATGCCCACAAATTGGGTATGAGCGCGTGGTTCAGTTGGGAAATTGTTTCTCAACCCATCAACGAAGAAATTGTGCTTTACCCTTTCCCTGCCAATCCAAATATTGACCAAGGGGATATTGCCATAACAATGAGCGGGGAGCCTTGCATCCCGCCAACTGCTTGTATCAAAGGGCAAACGTTTTGCGACCTTAATGGCGATGGTTTGAAAGACGAAGAAGATATTTTCTTATCAAATATCGCTGTAACGTTAGTCAATGATAATCAACAAGTTATCACGACTGTGAATGTTGATGCAGATGGTAATTATCAGTTTTGCAGTCTGGCTGCGGGTACTTATTACATACAATTTCCTACTACAACTATTGATGGCAAACCGCTAATTCTTACATCCGTAAGTCCATTAAAAGTAGTGATTGCTAACGGGCAAGTATCGGTGAATAATGACGGCGGTTATCAAAAACCACAACCCAAAGGCAGCATTTCTGGCTTCACTTTCTGTGACAACAATAACAACGGTATTTTTGACAATGGCGATGTAAAAGCGGCTAACTTGACTATCACTTTGTGCGATGCCAATTTTGTAACATTAACTACCGTAGCTGTTGATGCAAATGGTGCTTATTCTTTCGGCGACTTAGTAGCTGGTACTTATTATATCAAATTCCCGACGGCTACGCTTGATGGCAAGCCTTTGACTACGGCAAGTCCTGTAAAGGTCGTTTTGACTGAGGGGGGTAATGTTCTGAATATCAACGGCGCGTATTTCAAGCCTTGCACACCTGCCATTACATTTGTAAATAAAACCAATTGTCCAATTGATTTATTCATCAAAAATGGTACAACTAAGACGTGGTTGAAGACAATTGCTTGCAATACTTCTTACACAGTAAACGCGAAAGAGGGGCAAATATACCACTATTGCAACACAGATGGTTCAATTATAGCCGATTACAAAGTAGTGGGTTGTAATGCGCAGACCGTGACTATCACACGCCCTGTGCCACCTCCGCCTGTTTGTAATGCTAATTTTAGCGCGACACAATGCTACAAAATTATCAACAAACGCTCTGGTAAAGCATTGGAGGTATATGGTTGCAAAACGGCAAACAATACACCCATTGTTCAGTGGGGTTACAAAGGTGGTGCGCACCAACAATGGCGTTTTGTAGCTACTACTAATGGTTATGTGAAAATTGTTTCGAGAAACGGTGGTCGCGTATTGGCTTGCCATAGCACATCGGAGGGAACAAAAACTTACCTATATGATTATTACTCAGGTGGTTATAAAGATTGGAAAATCGAATGTGCGCAAAATGGTTTGTTCCGCATCGTGCATCGTGCAAGTGGTAAAGTGTTGGACGTTGCAAATAGCTCACTAAGCGATGGTGCTAATATCCAAATCAAAGGTTACACGGGTGCTACATCTCAATTATGGGAAATCGTAGCGGTAAACTGTGCTTCAACGGGTTCTTATTTGACAAATAACGACATTACAACTGTTGATGCGCGTGCTGAATTGAACCGTACCCGCATTGAGTGGGTTAATAACACAGGCTTCAAAAATGATTATTTTGAAGTAGAAAAAATGAATATGCAATCGGGCAAATTTGAAATGCAATCTATGGTCAATAATGCTTCTGAAACTGACGCAGTTGAACATTATATCGCTTTCGACAACAATCCCGTGGACGGCGAAAATATCTATCGCTTGAAAACAACGTTCCAAGATGGCACTGTTCAGTTTTCTGAAAACAAAACGGTTGTTTATAAAGGTATGTTAGACGTGCGCATTTTCCCGAACCCAACGACTGATGTTGTGCGTGTTGATTTATCTAAATATTCGGATAAAGAAGTGACGCTGTATCTCTACAACAACGTGGGTCAAATGGTGAAAAAGCAAACGGTAGAAAACCCAACGGCTATGCCAGCCGAGATGGACGTAACACCTTTTGACGGTGGCAATTATATGTTGCGCATCGTGTCGCAAGGCAAGCGCGAAGTAGCTAAAACGTTGATTATCAATAAGTAATAATTTTTTTTATTAATATATAAAACCTCATAGGGATTGAAATCCTATGAGGTTTTTTTTATACCCCTCAGTATTTTGCTCTAAAAAAGTTTATTCTGCATACCCAATCATTCGTGTTCAAAGGATTTTGGCAAATAGCATAAAAACGTTTCGGGCGTAGGTTTAGTAAACGGAATATTATTTTTTTTGAATAAAAAATAATATTCCGTTTACTAAACCTTTGTCGATAAGCATTGTAACTTATTGAAAGTCAGTTCTTTATTTAAAAATAAAATCTTTTGAACGCTAATGATACCCTATCGGAAATTTCCCATAAACCATTTTATACGCTTGCACAACGGCAGGTGGCGGTTTATACAAAGCATCTTCTCTTTCTTTGGCGTTCAAATCTTCAATTTTTGCCTTAAATGCTTCTTTTTCTTTGCGCTCTTCGGCATCTTTGAATTCTTGTTCGAGGGCTTTATTGGGGTCATAACTGTCAAATGGCATATCTTCTTTGGGTTTTTGACTGCCCATATCCACTACGTTGATTTGGGTAAAATGAAAATGCCAGTCGCAACCTAAGTTTTTCAATTTATTGAAAATCCAAAGATATATAGGTGTAACATCACATTCGTCCTCGTCCGTATAATTAAAACTACCCATATAAAAATTCATGTAATCATATTGCTTTACACTTGTTTTATTCAATCTATCGGCTATAAACTCGGCTGCCCCTCTGAACGAACCAATGTTATAGACTTTTCCATCGCACACGACATCATTATTATCTGAAAAAATATCCCACACGCAAGCACCTATCAGTTCTTGCAACTCGCTTTCGGACGTAGGGCGTTCCAACTCAAATGTTTTTGAAAAATCCTCTAACGAAGGATGGTCTTTGGCATATTCGGGGTCAACTGCGCCCATAATGCGCTGCATAAACTCGTGGTGTTGTACACTGTTTTTGTATGCCTCGTCAAGCGTCGGGTGGTGGCGAAAATTTAAAGGGGAATTGTCCCAACCCATCGGAGCGATGTCAGACATTATTTCCTTAGAAGCCATGCCGTTAGGAAATAGGGTATCAAAAAATTGGTTACATTCTTTTTTGGTATATTCTCTCATGTCGCTTAGTTTTTTCTACAACACATTCCCAAACTTAACCTTTATCTTAGGTTTAATACCCATCAAACCCGAAGTAATCACAGTATCTCCGACCATCAAACCTGACAATATCTGGATTTTAGCATCCGTCCGCACGCCGACTTCTACTTGTACGGCTTCCGATTGACCATCGCGTGAGACCATCACTTGCTGTCCTTTCAATATCGGAATAATGGCTTCGGTGGGTATCATCAAGGCGTTATCTATTTCTTTTAGGCTAAAATCCACTTTGACGAAAGCCCCAGCGCGGAGTTTATTACCAGGATTTTGGGCATTGGCGCGGAGTTTGAAAGTGCGAGATATGGGGTCAATTTGGTTTTCGGTGGCAAAAACTTTACCCATAAACTTATCGGTAGTCCCCTCAGTGCTGAATGTTATTTCGTCACCGATGCGTACCACGTTGGCGTATTTTTCGGGTATCGTGAAATCAACTTTTACGGGGTTCAACACTTGTATGGTCGCAATTTGACTTTGTTGATTGATATAACTACCCAGACTCACACTACGCAGACCAATCACCCCACTAAAGGGTGCTCTCAACTCCGTTTTGTCAATTTGGGCTTTTGTAAATTCCATATCAGCGCGAATATTATTGATTTGGAGAGTAACCGCATCGTACTCATCTTGCGAAATACCTTTCACGTCAAGGAGTTTGTGCAAACGTTCCTCACTTTGTTGAGCAAGGCGCAATTGTGCTTCAAGTTTGCGGAGCTGTGCTTGAAAATCGGCATCATTGAGTTTCAAAAGTAATTGTCCTTTCGTGACGGGCTTGCCCTCTTGGATATTCATTTGCACTATTTTTCCGCCCAATTCGGGCTTCAAATCAACTACCTCTGAGGCTATTACTGTTCCAGTAGCGAATATTTTATTGTCCAAACGCTCGGCGCGCACCACGTAGCCGTTTACGGTCATCATTGCGCCACCACCGCCATTTCTTGCACCACCTCCTGCAGGAGGACCCGATGCACCTTCTTCTTTTGGAAAATATTTAATTTTGACAAAAGCCAACGCGCCCACTAAGAGCAGAAACAAACCTATCCGAATTAATAATTTCATAATATTTTTTACTTGATGAAAGCCCAAATATAGAGAGTTAAAACCGTACAATGGTGTTAATGTGTTGGCTTTCGACATTTTACCCTTTTTGCCCTCCCAAAACGTGCCCCCTCAGTAATTTCTATTATTCTCATATGACTTAGATAGACCACAGATTTGACTGATTAGAATGATTTTTTCCAATTAGACATAAACAAATCGGTGTAAATCTTATAAAATCCGCGTTATCCGTGTTCCAATTATGTCATATTTAGAATTACTATGTTAATTAGACTTGTTCAGAAATAATATTTTGCCATATGAAAAACCTTTGTAGCGTCGAATTTATTCGATGCCGCCGCGCTCGTCGAACGAATTCGACGCTACATTTACCTTTTTGAATAACGAAAATTAATATTTAAACAGGTCTAATTATTTTCACGTTTCTTAACTACATTTGCATACCACATATCATGGCTCGTTTGGGTATTTGACCCGCAATGGGCTCCGCGCCTTTTCACGGATTGAAACTATACACCCACCCGTCATGGGGTTTATTTTAAAAAAGCAATGTTGGACAGAAAATAATAAATTAACCATGCTAATAAAAGACAAAAAGGCTCGATAGAGGTGTAATATTGGTAAAAACACTCATAAATGACCACGTTAAGGGGCGTTAGGGTCGAGCGTTGATTGGTAATATTTTTTTAGCGTAAAACATTCCAAAAGTTTATAACTTTTGGAATGTTGATATAACTAATCAACGCTCGACTTTATAGCCCTTTAATAAATAGCCGATTTCAGGACTACGCCCCTTCAAAATACTGAGGGGGTGCTTCGATTACCAACATTTAACCGCTACGCAGCATTTAATTACTAAAATTAACCCAAAATTTAAGCGAAACGTATGCTAAAGAGGCTTTTTTACTCTTTATTCACAATTTTAAAATATATAAAACCCTTTTTTCATGAAAAAACGATACGCCTATTTATTGTTTTCCTTTACTTTCCAAATGATATTTGCTCAAAATAACCCAATCCGTATGGGCATTGTGGGTATGACACATGACCACGTGTTCCAAATTCTCAATACGCCCACGCATGATGGCATGCTTTTAGTCGGCTTTGCCGAACCCAATAAAGAACTGGCTTTGGGTTATTTAAAAAAATTCAATTTGCCCGAAACGCTCTGGTTTCCTACCTTAGAAGCCATGATAGAACAAGCCAAACCAACAGCAATTTGCGATTTTAGAAGTACATTTGAACATTTAGAAACAGTTGAAAAATGCGCGCCTAAAAAAATTCATGTCATGGTCGAAAAACCGTTGGCAGTGAATTGGGACCATGCAAAAAAGATGGAAACTTTGGCTAAAAAGCATGGTATTCAATTGATTACCAATTACGAAACCACTTGGTATAGCAGCCACCACCAAGCCTTTGATATGATACACAAACAAGGACTTTTGGGCGATATTAAAAAAGTGGTCATTATGGATGGACATTCGGGTCCCAGAGAAATTGGTTGCTCAGAAGCCTTTTTATCGTGGCTGACTGACCCTATTAAAAATGGTGGCGGGGCTATCATGGATTTCGGTTGCTATGGTGCAGATATTATGACGTGGTTGATGCGGGGAGAAAAACCTATTTCGGTATCTGCAACTGCACAAACCAATAAGCCTACTATCTATCCAAAAGTAGATGATGAGGCAACTATTGTCGTGCAATATCCGAAAGCTCAAGGCATTTTTCAAGCCTCATGGAACTGGCCCTTCGATAGAAAAGATACGGAAATATATGGTCAAAAAGGCTATATTTTCGCCAATAGAAGTCTTCAAATGCGTACCCGCATAGGCGATAGAAATGCAAAACCAGAAGAAGTAATGACGCTGAAACCTTTACAAACGCCTTATAATGATGCGTTTAGCTATTTTGCCGCTGTCATTATGGGCAAAATAAACGCAGAGAATGATTTGGGTTCTTTGAAAATAAATATGGTGGCGATGGAGATTTTGGACGCAGCTATAAAATCGGCTAAAACGAAGAAAACGGTGTTTTTGAAATAATTTTATAATTTCAAACTTGAAACATCTAAAGTTTTGTAACAAGATTTTAGATGTTTTATGTTTAAAATTATCATTTATGCGAATAATGGGTTAAAAAGCCCCGTTAAAGCAGGGTTGATTGGTTCTAATTTTGAGCATGTTTGAGTGCTTATGTAGTGTCGAATTTATTTGACACATGGCGCACGGTATCGAATAAATTCGACACTACATAAAACATTCAATAACCACTACTTTAGAACCAATCAACCCTGCCCTAACTGGGCTTTTTAACCCATTATTCGCATAATTTATTTCCCTACAAATTTAGCCGTTCTTTTTTCAACAAAAGCCTTTGCGCCTTCCTTGAAATCTTGTGATTTGCTGGTTTTACCAAACTCCATCACTTCACGGAAAAAGCCAGCATCTCCACCTGGGTCATAAAAAGAATTGACACATTCTATCACCTTTTGGATAGCCAATGGTGCTTTTTTTGCAATCACTTCAATAATGGCTTTTGCTTTCATCACCGTTTCGCCTTCTTCTACAAGGTGATTAATTAAACCCAAACGCAAGGCTTCGTGGGCATCAATCATATCGCCCGTCATCATCAATTCTATGGCTTTGCCTTTGCCAACGTGTTGAATAAGGCGTTGCGTACCGCCATAGCCGGGGATAATACCCAGATTCACTTCTGGTTGCCCAAACTTAGCGTTTGGCGAAGCAATTCGAAGATGGCAAGCCATTGCCAATTCGCAACCACCACCCAAAGCGAAACCATTGACGGCAGCGATAACGGGACGGTGAAATTGCTCAATCAAGAAAAATATATCTTGACCGCGTTGCGCCATTTGTTCACCTTTATCCGAAAGACCCGTAAACTCGGTAATATCTGCACCTGCAACAAAGGCTTTTGCCCCTGCGCCCGTAATGATAACCCCTTTGATAGACGGTTGATTTTCAAAATCTTTTTCAAAAAAGGCTTTAAATTCACTCATCGTTTGTTGATTGAGCGCGTTCATAGCTTTCTCACGGTTGATGGTCATAATGACAATACCGTCCTGATTTTCGATAAGAATATTCTGGTAGTTCATCTTTTATATTAAAGACTTTCGCCTTGAATAGTGAGTAAAATTTATTTATAAATATTTGGTTTTCAATACTTTAATTATTACACAGAGTTTATCAGAGAAGACACAGAGTTTCA
>JAYVKQ010000197.1:0-4449 GCA_043768285.1 Saprospiraceae bacterium
ATAGCTTAGTGCTTGAAAATAATGCTATTTACAACGTAACAAGCCGTATCATACGCGACGGAGGAGCAGCAAATCCTACAAATTATATTAAGGTTAATCAAAATACTATTTGGGGTGTTGGGCAACGCGGTTTTTCTTTTGGTAAAACTATCAATTTGATTGTGACCAATAATATTTTCCAAAATATGGCGATTTTTGGTACAAATAAAAATGCTACAGTTGCCACTAAAACCTATGTTCTTGAACCAGATACGACGTTTAGAGGTAAAAATTGGACTATTTCTAACAATAATTTTAGTTCAAATACGGAAGTCACCGCTGCCTTGCCTTTCCGCGCCAGAAATGGCTTGGGCGATACTTTAGAAGTCTGCAAACCGTATAATCTTTTGGCAGAAGCCGTTGCTACAAAAACGACTACCGAAGTAGTCACATTTAGAAAAGCACCTGCCCTGCCTACGTACTTAGTAGAGGATTTTAGAAAAGATACGACAACCGCCTCGACGCGCCCTAATGCCCGCAATTGGGACCATTCAGGGTTGACAAAAAGTGCAACGCTTTCTTTATTAACAACGGGTTTAGACCGTTATTCAGAAACCCATGACTTTGCTTATGGCACTTGGCGGGCTATCTATAAAGGCGGTACAACGGGGCAGCCTTTGGGAGCCAGTTTCTTTGGCTACACCACTAAAACAGCCGATTTGTTTGACGACAACGGTGTTTTGATGTACCCTAATCCTGCCACCAGTGATAAGTTATATGTAGCAGGTTTAGAGAAAGTAAATGTCCATAAAGTAAATGTGGTTAATATCGCTGGGCAAGTCATTTTGACGCAAAATACTGAGGGGGTAGATTTTTTAGCCATTGATGTAACTAATTGGACATCAGGTACTTATTTGCTCAATATGGTCAATAAAGACGGCAAAATCAGTAGCCGAAAATTCGTTAAGGAGTAATGTTTTTTCATCATAAATAAAGCGCAATGTCTATCATAGATGTTGCGCTTTTTTTAATTAAGTAAAGATTGAAAAATAACTTAGCAAAATTGTACCGTCGAATTTATTCGACGGACTGCTTAAGTTATTGATTATCAACGCATCTGTCGAATAAATTCGACACTACATTTAACAACTTTTTTTTTAACCCATTATTCGCATACATTACTAAACAATATGAACCGCAGACATTTCTTCAAAAATAGCGTTTTAAGCTCGGGTAGTTTTTTACTATCCAATTGTGTTTCGGCTAAAACACCCCCCTCAGTATTTGCGCCTATGCAAACCAATTTTTTAGATAAAATAAGGCAGAATATTATTCAAAAAATCACTTCGCCTGTTATCATTGAAACCATTGAATTGGTACGCGCCGAAAAAAAAATATTCGCTATGGTGCGCGCCAAAGGCACTGATGCCGTAGGCATAACAGTCTGCAATGAGCGTATGGACAACCTTCATTCTTTGGTAAAAGGCTTGATTGTACCATTTTATGTGGGCAAAGATGCGCGAGAAATAGTCACACTATGCGAAGATGTTTTTACCGATGAACGCAATTATAAATATGGTGGAATGCCTTTTTGGAATTCGGCAGGGTCTATCGAAATCGCTATTTGGGATTTATTGGGGCGGATTGCTGAACAACCTGTTCATCAATTTCTCGGTAAAAAAATACGTAACGAAGTTCCCGCTTACCTATCAAGTCTTACCCGCGATACGACTGCCGAGCAAGAGACCCAATTTTTGAAACAAAAATTAGCAGAAACAGGTGCAAAAGCGGTAAAAATTAAAGTCGGTGGACGTATGAAAAACACGCCCGAAGCCGAAGTCCGTACCCAAGCCTTTGTTCCAATGGCGCGTAAAGTATTAGGCGATGATATAACCATATATGCCGATGCCAATGGTTCATATACCCCCGAAGAAGGTATTCGCATTGCTAAACTATTGGAAATTAATGGTATAGATGTTTTTGAAGAACCGTGTAGTTGGGAAAATTATGCTGGCAATCGCCAAGTGCATAAGACCTTAAAGAAAATGAAATTAGCAGGTGGTGAGCAAGATAGCAGTTGGTGGCGTTGGTTAGATATTGCTCAAACCGATGTGTATAGCGTTTTACAACCCGATTTGTATTACAATGGTGGTATCATTCGAGCCTTGAAAGTAGCCCATTTGGCAGCTGCAAATGGTAAATATTTTGCGCCCCATTCTCCGAAAGCCGACCCATTATTTGCCCCTTTTTCGCAAGTCATAGCCGTTGCCCCCTCAGTATATGGCTTTCAAGAGTACCCTTCAAAACCTGCAAAACAACCCAATTGGTACGCCCCTCACATTACGGTTAAAAACGGACAATTGCCCATTTTAGACGGTATCGGTTTAGGTATTGAATATGATAAACAGGTATTGGAAAAAGGGGAGAAAATATAAGCGCGTTAGAGGGTTTTTCCCTAAAAAATAATGTGTCATTGCGAGGAGGTACGACGAAGTGGCGCAATTTGCGCCATGGCACTTCGCAGAATATTCTTCATTTAATTACCTTATTGAGCATTAATTTTAAACAGAATATTGTGGTAAATGGAACAGATTGCTTCGTCGTACCTCCTCGCAATGACACTTTTTATACAAAGACTGTGTAATGCTTTACGACAGTTTTTCCAACGTTTTCCAACATTGATACAAAGCTCGCGGCACATGATAACAGCCTTTCCATTTGCCCCCTTTAAGCGGCAAAAGCACTTCGCCGCGTCTGTTCAAATAGCCGAACCATTCGCCGTGTTCGGGGTCAGCAAAATACTTCCACGTATAGTCATGAATTTTATTAAACCATTTTAAACACGCTTTGTCGCCCGTAAAATGATAGCCTTTAAGGAGTGCAATCAGCGTTTCAACGTGTACCCACCAGAGTTTTTGGTCCCATTCAAGATGCTGTGAGGGCGAGCCTTTAATGTCTAAAAAATAGAGAATACCGCCATATTTTTTATCCCAACCGTATTCTATATGCTTGATAGTCAAGCCTTTAGCGCGTTCAATCAAGTCTTTATCGCCCATGCGTTCACCTAAGTCCATGATAAACCACATGGCTTCTATGGCGTGTCCGGGGTTCAAATGTCGTCCTTCAAAGCAATCCACGAATGAGCCATCGGGCGCGACATTTTCTAAAATCAAACCCGTATTTTTATCATAAAAAACGTCCATCACTTCGTGGATACAGTCTTTAATCAAGCTATCCACGAGTTTTTTATCCAATAAATGCTCAATTTCTAATGACAGATTGCACAATATCATCGGCAGGGCAAAATTTTTCATTGGGCGCGTGCCGTCCACTGCCTTACTCCAATGGCGTTTGGGGTTATTCCTCCGTTCTAAAATACTATTGAACGTATTGACCGCAATATCGGCATAGCGTTGTTCGCCCGTTGCTTTATAGAGTTGCCCAAAGGCTTGGGTTGCAAAACAATCGGAGAATATATTATAAGGCTGCACCAACGGCTTGCCCTCGCGGGTGAGCGAAAAATACCATGTGCCGTCTTCTGCCCTACCATATTTTTCCATAAAATCCGCGCCATGCACCGCAAAATCCAACCATTCCTGTTTTTTTTCTACATTATTATAGAGCATCGCAAACAGCCACACCTGCCGCCCTTGCAGCCACATAAATTTATCCGTTTCAAACACCGACCCATCGCGGTTAAGGCAGGTGAAAAACCCACCCGCATCCCTATCTTTTGAGTTTTTGAGCCAAAAAGGTATGACATTATTGAGCAATTCATTTTTATATTGCTCGGTAAGTTGTTTTGCTTTTTTCATAAAATAGCTTAAATTTTACTTGATAATAAAGGTAAATTTGCGATAAATCAAACAAATATATAGCAATTCCGTTAATATGTTTTTTTTGTAAAAAATATAATTTTGAAAAATCTACTATACCTATCTATAATTATTGTTCTCATTTCCCTTTCGGTCTTCATAACAAATCAATCTGATATGCTTAAAAAATTATATCAAGACATGACAACCAAAGGGTTGGTGTATAAAGATTTTGAATTAACCCCTCAGTATCTCGGCTACGAGCATTTAATGGGTTCTTTATTAATTTTCAATAAAGAAGAATATGCTATTGCCTGTTATAAAAAAGATAATCAATACTTACTTGTATTTGAAAAACTCTTAAGAATGGAGGAGAGTAAGC
Organism: Saprospiraceae bacterium; assembly: GCA_043768285.1. Lineage (GTDB taxonomy): Bacteria > Bacteroidota > Bacteroidia > Chitinophagales > Saprospiraceae > JAAFJT01. The sequence continues at coordinate 4,177 of JAYVKQ010000197.1, forward strand.
CCATTTGGGAGCTTTTAGACACAGTTAGATTAGTTGCTAAAAATTCAAATGAATGGCGTATTGATGCTCAAACGGAATGTCAATCTATGACAGATAGTACATTACAGTTCGTTTCCGTTTTTAAAGATGATATACTTACTGATACATTTAAAGCTGAAAAAGCTTGGAAATTTGACTTTATCAATCGAAAAATGATACCTATTTCAACGATAGATATTGAATGTATTGCAGAAGAAGGTTGTGGCAGCGAAGAGTAAGAATATTCGACAAAGG
>JAYVKQ010000198.1:0-2691 GCA_043768285.1 Saprospiraceae bacterium
GTTAAAAATGTCTTTTCAAGCCATATCGAAAATCAATGGCTTTACCAGAGAGATAATTTGCAACACATTAGTAATCAATACATTAAAAACGAAACAAAGGTCTTTCTGGGTTCCAGATACCAAACGGTATCATCAATAATATGATTAAAAGACCAATCAAAAACCATGAAAAGGCAGTGCGAAACTTACTCGTGTCGCCGCGTTGTTTTTTGGATTTGATGCTACCAATTTGGGCAATCACAACGCCGATTATCATACCTGTAATGTGTTCTACGCCCCAAAAGCGAGCTTCCCGGTTTTTCATAGAGCCTTTCATATCGGCTAATATGCCCGTCATCATTGGGCTAACACCCGAGTATAGAATGATGCCAATAACCAATTGAAGATGCAGTGAGCCGATGAAAAACGTATTGATGCGCTTGTCGCTATCCGTAAATCTGCGCTCGTTTTGCCAGCCAGAGTAGTTGTTGAAAAGGGCATAAATACCCAAACCTAAGACCGCCCAACGCAGCCAAGAGTGTAGTGATAGTAAAATGTCGTACATAGAATTCAGTGAGTTTGGTTAATAAAATGACTGTCAAAGGCGAATATAGACAAATAGTTTGTATATATATATGTGTTTGTTTTGAAAAACTATAAAATAGTGTTTTTTAGCAGGCAAATTGAGCGTACAGCAATTCCGCGTATGGACAAAAAAGGTATTTGTGCAATGGTTTTTACATCGGAAGGGCGATTAAAATCGCCCTTCCGATAGCACACACCACAATGTCTATATGCGAAATCGCAGACGAGTAAAATAAAAAGCCGTAAATCGTTGTCAATCAACAATTTACGGCTTCAATATATATCAAATTATATTTTATCAATTATTCAACTTCAGCAACATCTACAACTGGTTCAGCTTCTTGGATTTCCCCTTTTTGTTTTGCCATTTCGTAGCGGATTGCAGCAATTTTAGAATTTAATTCCTCCATTGTCACAGGCTTATCAACGATATTGGTTCTTGCTTTTACGGCTTCAAAGAATTTTTCCATCATCGTATCTTCGTATATTTCGTTGTATTGCTTTTCGTCTTCCATTGCTCTTTCTACAAGCATATCCACGATTTCTTCGTTTCCACCCATTGCGCCAAAATAGCCTTGCACGCGCTTGGCATAATTGGCTTTCATATCTTCTTTACCGATTTGAATATCTGCATCGTTTAGCACCTTTGAGCGAATAATCGTCCAACGCATTTGCTCCATAAATGGCTCAAGGTTTTTCTCAATTACCTCTTCGCTATTCTTATCATTGGTATATTTCAACCATCTTTTCAAAAATCCTTCAGGCAATGCAAATTTGTTGTTTTCCATCAAACCCACTTGAATGTCGCGGATAACTAAGGCATCAGATTGCACATCGTTGTTGCGAGAGAGCATTTTGCGCAACTCAGCACGCGCTTCTTCTTCATTCGTCACGGCTTCACCGAATTGGGTTTTGAAAAACGTTTCGTCCATTTCAATAGGCTTACGTCTTTTGACAGACACGATAGTCATATCAAAAGTTTCATTCACTTTGCGGTCATCATTTTCATCTAAGCCTAAGAAATATTTGCGCACATAGTCAGCCGTTGTATCTTTTTCTAATTGAAAAATATTAACTTGCAAATTATCACCCGTTTTTTGGGTCATAAATACCGATTTCATATCCTCAGTCAGCCAATTAGCCGAAATCATCAAATCTTTTTCAATCGAACCGCCTATTTCTTTTATAGATAGATTGATAATATCTTCTTCTTGGATGCTGTCAGTCACCTCAATCTCTTCAGACTTTTGGCGTTTCAAAGCGTTGTCCAATTCTTTAGTAATATCCGCTTCGTCCACAATAACGGCATTGCGCTCATAAGTCGCCTCATCTAAAGCGTTAAGGGTTTCAACTTTGGGCAACAAACCAATATCGAATTTGAAAGCGAGGTCTTCTGGATTTTTTAAATCCAATTTGAAGTCAGGTTGCTCAACTGAAGGAATAGGCTCGCCAATCATCGGGATATTTTCCTTTTGGAGATAATCGCCCAATTCTTTGCGCACCATTTCATTGACGGTCTCCATCAAGAAGCTATTACCGTACATTTTTTTCACCAAAGCTTGTGGGGTTTTGCCGGGGCGAAAACCTTTCATTTGAGCGCGTTGGCTATATTTTTTAATATCTTGTTGAACCTTTGAGGAATATTCTTCTTTCGGTAGTTCTACCGTTAAGACGGCATTCAATGCGTCTATTTCTGTTCTAACGACGTTAGGCATGGTTGAAAATAGGGAAATTTATATGTTACCAAAAAAGGAAGGGAGAGTAATTGAGGGCAAGTAGAAAGTGATTATAGAAAAGGATTAAGACTTTGTAAGATATTGATTATCAAAAACTTAATAACTCGAATTCACCACTCATCTCCTATCGTAAATCACTCATCTCTAAAAAACTGTTTTAAAAAAATGTGCGGGTGGAGGGACTCGAACCCCCATGCCTCACGGCGCCAGATCCTAAGTCTGGTACGTCTACCAATTTCGCCACACCCGCATAAAATATTTTTCTAAGAACGTGCTTTTTCTAAAAGCGGTGCAAAGGTATATTTTTCTAAGAATATCTACAAAATAAAATTGCTTTTTTTTTAACCCCTCAGTATTTTACATAATAGGAACACGGACGACGCGGATTAGA
>JAYVKQ010000199.1:0-5260 GCA_043768285.1 Saprospiraceae bacterium
TAATTCTTCAATTGATAACTGTTGCATGTCTTTTTATAACAAAATTAGCCTTTTTTTAGCAATTAAAATCCGAAAACCACTTTCGGTTTAGTATAATACCTTATTTTACCAATTTCTCCACAAACTTAGCCTTTGTTTTAGCCCTAACCTCCTCCAAAGTCACATTCGGCATCAATTCTATCAAAGTCAATTGACCATCCAAATATTTAAACACTGCCAATTCTGAAATCACCATATCCACCACGCCAATCGCCGTCAAAGGCAGCGTGCATTTTGGGACTATTTTTGATGTGCCATCAGGGTCTGCATGGGTCAAAGTCACGATTAAACGCTTTGCGCCCGAAGCCAAATCCATTGCACCGCCCACGCCCAAAAGCGGTTTGCCGGGGACTGCCCAATTTGCCAAATTGCCTTTTTCATCTACTTCCAAACCGCCCATAATCGCTACGTCCACATGACCGCCGCGTATCATGGCAAAACTATCCGCACTATCAAAATAACTACTGCCTTGCAAAGCGGTAACGGGAATTTTACCTGCATTAACGGGATAATCCATCGCTCCACCGCCATCTGTTGGCGCAGGACCAACGCCGAGCATACCGTTTTCTGTATGCAAAATAATACCGTCTTCGGGCTTTATCAAATCCGCCACGAGGGTAGGGATACCGATGCCTAAATTGACAACATCGCCTTTTTTCAACTCTGCAAAAGCGCGTTTTGCCATATTTAGGCGGCTCTCGCTGGCTTTTTTGCCTGTTCCAACAGAGGCAGAGCTGCCCAAATCTTCAAGTGTGGTATGGGCTTGCACCAAATAATCCACATAACAGCCTTGTGTATGGATAAACTCGGGGGCAATATCGCCAACAGGCACAATATGCTCGGCTTCTACAATCACCAAGTCGGCTGCTGTTGCCATGGCTTTATTAAAATTCTGTTCGGTCATGCGGTACTGGAGATTCCCTGCGGTATCGGCTTTCCATGCTCTGATAAATGCCACATTGCCCCTAATGCCTTCGATAAACACTTGTTTTTGACCTTTAATCACCATCGTTTTGCGCCCTTTGGCAATCAAAGTGCCTGCCGACGTTGGGGTGTAAAAACCGCCTATACCCGCGCCGCCAGCACGAATAGCCTCTGCCAAAGTGCCTTGTGGTAAAAGTTCATATGCCACGACTTTCTCTTGTGCCGCTTTCACCGCTTCGGGATTGGAGGTGAAAAATGAGCCTATCATTTTTTTGATTTGCCCGTTACGCAATAAGCGACCACCACCCAAACCGACTTCGCCAACATTGTTGCCAATAAAAGTGAGGTTTTTTGTGCCTGTTTCTGCTAAAGCGTGCATGAGGTGAATGGGGTTACCTGTCATGCCGAAGCCGCCTTGTAGAAGGGTATCGCCATCTTTAACTTTTTGAGCCGCTTCTTGAACGGTAATAATGGGTACTTTTTTCATATTTTTCTCTTAAAATTTCTTAAAATACTGAGGGGGTGCTAACTGAACATATCGAATGGCAAGCCTACATAATTTTCTGCAATCGTTTTTTGATAGGCTTCCGAAATGGTCAAATAATCAAATTTAGCTTTTTGCAATTGGCTGTCAAAGCTGCCTTCTTCGGCTTGTTTGTGGCAGAGATAAGTCATAAAATTAGAAAAATCTTGTACTCGCCAAACCCTTGCCAAGCATTTTTGAGTATATTGCGATAGGGCTGTTTCTTCATTTTTTGTATAAAAATCTATAAATCCTTGTGCCAAATTGTGAATATCCGCAACCGCTAAATTCAAGCCTTTTGCACCCGTTGGCGGTACGATATGCGCCGCATCACCCGCCAAAAATAAGCGTCCGTGCTGCATATTGTCAATCATAAAACTGCGCATAGGCGTAACGCTTTTTTCAAATATATTTCCCCTGTTAAGCGTAATGCCTAAGCGCAAATCCAATTCATCCCAAAGGCGTTCATCTGACCAATTTTCTGCTTTTTCATCATTATCCACTTGCACATATAGCCGCACTACTTTTTCAGAGCGCATACTCGCTAAGGCAAAACCATTGGCGTGATAGGCATATATCAACTCCTCATACGCAGGGGTAGCATATGCCAATATGCCCAACCAACTGAAAGGATATTCGATTTTATATTCATTATAGGAGTTTTTGGGTAACATCTTCCGCGAAAGACCGTGAAAACCATCGCAGCCGCCTACAAAATCGCCCGTCAATGCCTGTTTTTCTCCATTATGTGTAAAATAGATAGTAGGGGAGGAGGTTTCTAAATCCGTCATATCGGTAGCGTCTGCTTCAAACAGAATGGGGATATTGCGCTCGATACACGCTTGTATCATATCTTTTACAACTTCTTGTTGCCCATATATCGTTACTTCTTTGCCTGTATGTTTTTGAAAATCAATACGTTGCGTTTTTCCATTGTAGGATATGTAACATCCATGATGAACTAACCCCTCAGTGTGCAGCCTGTCAGCAACACCTAAACTGTCAAAGATTTCAACAGTATTGTGTTCCAATAGCCCCGCACGCACGCGATTTTCAACATAATCACGGCTGCGATTTTCGAGGATAATGGATTGTATGCCCTGTTTTTGGAGCATCAAAGCTAAGGTCAATCCTGCGGGACCTGCGCCAATTATGCCGATTTGGGTTTTTAGTTTTTTCATTTATAATCAATACCTATTTCATTAAAAACTTCTTCTGCTGCGTGAAACGCTTCATTGGCTGCGGGCAATCCACAATATAACGCCGATTGCATAATCATTTCTTTCAACTCTGCTACGGTCACGCCGTTATTAAATGCGGCTTTGATGTGCATTTTAAATTCCGATTTTCTATTCAACGCTATCAGCATAGAAAGCGTGATAAGGCTTCGGTCACGATGCGATAAGGTATCGCGTGTCCATATTTCGCCCCAAGCGTAACGGGTGATAAAGTCTTGGAAATCAGCGTTAAAAGCATTGATATTGCCATTGGCTCTATCCACATGGGCATCGCCTAATACTTTTCGGCGCGTTTTCATGCCTTCGGCGTGTATTGTTTTTTTATCCATTTTTTCGTTAATCGTTATTTGTTTAACCTTACTCAAAATACTGAGGGGGTACTACCCGTGCCACCGTTTTGAACGGTGGCACGGGTAATTATGTCGTCAATAATCTCCAAACTCAAACCAATACTATTTTCAGGTGTAAAATATACATCAAGCTCTTTTTCCGATAAACCTGTTTCTATCTCCATTAAAACTTGTTTCAAATGTTTTTTATCAGAAACGGCTATTTTACAGGCTGTTTCAACCAAAATATGCGCTTGTTCTTTGCCAATTGTGGGGGCTAAAGCCAGCGATATATTTTCTGCATATATCAAACCATTCGTTAATTCTAAGTTCTGCAACATCCTTTTTTTATCAATTTCTAAAGTTGATAACAACTCGATACTCCTATCCAAACTCCCTGCTGTGAGTTGCATAATATCCGTCAAAGTGACCCATTCGGAATGCCACAAACCTGCGGAACGTTCATGCTCTTGAGGCATAGCTGATAAAATAGTAGCTACTAAAAATGGTACTCGCTGAGCATTAGCCAAAATAGCGGTTGAGGTAACAGGATTGCGTTTATGCGGCATGGTACTTGACCCGCCTTTGCCCTCTGCTGCGCCTTCAAATACTTCGCCGACTTCGGTTTGCATCAAAAGGATAATATCTTTCGCTATTTTGCCCAAACTGCCTACCAATATCCCCAAAATCGAAGCAAATTCAGCCATGTTATCTCTTTGGGTATGCCACGAATGAGCTGTATTTAAACCTAAAATATGGGCAAAACTTTGATTGACTGCCTTTGAAATATTAGGATTTTGGCTACCCACAGCACCTGATAACTGCACACATAAAACCCGTTTTTTACTCTCCTCCAATCGCTCGCAAGAACGCTGAATACCTTCCAACCAATAGGCTGTTTTTAAACCAAAAGTAATTGGCTTGGCTTGTTGCAACAATGTTCTGCCTATCATGACAGTATGGCGGTGTTCTTTGGTTATTTGAATTAAAATTTCCTTTAAAATAGATAGGTTTTTTTCTGAAAAATCTATAAAATCTTTGATTTGTAAAACAGTTGCTGTATCAACTATGTCCTGACTTGTTGCGCCCAAATGCACATATTTTGCTGCTTCCGCATCGTGGTTTTTGATTATTTGGGTCAATTGTTTTACCAAAGGAATGGCAGCATTGCCGCTTTGTTTTATATCGTGTTTAAGTTTTTTAATATCCAATAAATCTGCATCGCAATATTGTCCAATCGTTTCAGATATTTCTTTTGGGACAATACCATTTTCTGCTTGCGCTTGAGCCAATGCTTTTTCCGCAAGTAGGAGGTATTGAAGGGTGTTTTTTTCTGAAAAAAACCTTTTCAATGCCTCTGAATGGAATATGTCGTTGTATAAATCCATTTTTGATTTTGAATATGGGATTTCGGATTTCGGAAAATACTGAGGGGGTGCTGTTTCGGTGTGGGATTTTGGAAATTATACGCTACCGAAATCCGAAATTCCACATCTGAAATCGAATTACATATCAAAAAACACAGTTTCATTTTCTCCTTGCATCCTTATATCAAAGGTATAAACGTTGTCTTGTTTTTGAGCAATTAAAGTATGCCTCCTTGCCATAGGAATGCGCTTCAATACAGGGTCTTTTTTATTCAATTTATCTTCATCTGAAAAATAAAGGCGTGTAAAAGAGTGGATTAATTGCCCACGCATGAAAACGACGACCGTAATAAAAGGCGCATTGTCTTCATTGGGCAATGGTTTTATGGTATGAAAAACAAAACGGTTATGTGCATCAGTACCCGTACCGCAGCGTCCGAATAATTCTGATATATCGTCTTTTTGCCACAATTCTATCATGGCATCATTGATAGGGTTGCCTTCGCCATCAATGACGCACCCCATGATGGTAATCGCGTCTTTATTTTCAAAAGGATTGACCATTGAACCCGTTAAATCGCTTTTAAAATCAAAGCCATATTGCTCAGGCGTAAGACCATAAGCGAAGTAAGGACCGACAGTATGAGAAGGCGTTTGTCTATGTTGAATATTCATCATTCTAAATTTTTATCTAACACATAGTTCTACTTTGGCACTCTAATAATCTAAAAAAATACAAGAAGGTTTTTGATTTTCTTTTTATAAAAAATTTTCAATTTTTTATAAAAAGAAAATCAAAAACAGCCCCCCGTCCTGCCAAGCATGAAAAACTTATCTTAG
>JAYVKQ010000200.1:0-3658 GCA_043768285.1 Saprospiraceae bacterium
TCCTCGGCTTTTGAAATTTCAGATATTGCCGCTACGCCCGGTATCCAAGCAATTTTTCGACGGTTACAGACTTTGGCAACTTCTTCTACTAAATTAGGGCATATCACGAAATCCGCCCCGTTTTGAATGTACAGGCTTGCTGTTCCAGCATCCAAAATAGTCCCAATACCAAAAACCATTTCGGGGCAATTTTGGCGGATATATTTTGCCATTTCGATGAAGATTTCATGGGCAAAATCACCTCGATTCGTAAATTCAAATACCCGAATGCCCCCTTTATAACAGGCTTTAATTATTTTCAAACTGTCCTCTATTTTATTGGAAGAAAGCAAGGGAACAATCGGATAATTATGCATTTTTTGATAAACTTCTAATCTTGTAAATCGAGCCATAATATTATTTTTATAGGTTTATCTAATGACTTTACCACCTGTATTTCCTTTCATCAAAGATTCAACCTCCCCCTCAGTAATTAGGTTAAAATCGCCATAAATAGTGTGGTTGAGCGTAGCGGCAGCAGCAGCAAAATCAACGGCGTACTGAGCGGATTCGGCATCTTTTTGTAACGCATAAATCAGTCCCGCCATAAATGCATCGCCCGTGCCCAAACGGTCTAAAATATCTACAATATCGTATTCTTGTGATTCAAAAAAGGTTGTTTTATTGTGTAAAAAGCCTTGGTACGTGTTGTGTGAAGCATGAATCGCTTTGCGAGCAGTCAAAGCAATGTGTTTTAAATTAGGAAAAAAATCAAAGGTTTTTAAAGCCAATTTTTCATAATTGGGCTCATTTATGCCAAAATAAGTGTTTATGGTATCGCCATCACCCAAAAGTACATGACAGCAGCTCACTAATTCAGGCATAATTTCCGAAGGATGTTTTCCGTATTTCCAAAGACTGGCGCGGTAATTTAAATCGCATGAAATGGTAATATCAAGGTCTTTAGCCACTTCCAATGCCTCTAAAGTAGCATCTGCCGACGCTTGTGAAATCGCGGGCGTTATACCCGACCAATGAAACCAAGTAATACCTTTAAAGACTTTATGCCAATCAATCTGCCCCTTTGAAATCATTGCCAAACTCGAATACGAACGGTCATAAAGCACCTTAGATGCTCGCTGTGCGATGCCCATTTCAAAGTAAAAAAGCCCCAATCGTTCACCGCCAAAAACGCAAGGTTGGGTATCTACATCGTATTTTTTGAGCATACCTAAGCCCATTCGCCCAACTTCATTATCAGGCACGCAGGTCACGAAACTTGTTGGAAGTCCAAACTGAGCCAATGCCACCGCAACGTTCGCTTCCGAACCCGTAAATTGTACTTCGAGCGCAGGAGCTTGAGATAGTCGCAAGTGATGTGGTGCAGATAATCGCAGTAAAAGCTCCCCAAAACACAGAGTTTTTGATTTCATAAAATGCCGTTTTATTAGATTTCATAGGGTTTGTGTACAGTCTAAAACATCATAAATAAGACTTTTTCCACCCCAATACTGAGGGGGTAGCCTATTTAAAAATAAACGCCATTTACGATTCTAAAAAATCTAAATCTCTTCCGTGGCTTTCAGATATAGTTAAAACGGATAAAAATCCTATAAAGAAGCACACCATACCCACGGCAGTACCCGCATTTATGACGCCAAAATCAGGCTTAAGTGAACCGTAAAGAGCGGTCATGCCCACCACTGTACCCCGCACCATATTGGGTATTGTGGTAGCCGCAGTAGCTCGAAGATTGGTGCCAAATTGCTCTGCACCCATTGTCACGAACATAGCCCAATAGCCGATGCCTAAGCCCATTAAAAGTTGGATGGTATAGAGTGAAGTGGCCGTTTTTATACCCGTAAACAAATAAACCAGTGAAAAAATAAAGGCGAAAAACATTAGACTCAACACCGCTTTTTTCCGAGAATGGAACCAATGACTGATAAAACCACTGGCCAAATCACCGATAGCAAGCCCAACATAGCACCACATGATCGACAATCCAGGTTTAATCGGTTCAGCGATTTGTAACGCTTTCCCGAATTCGTTGCTAAATGTGGCTAAAATGCCGATGACGAACCATGTAGGTAGCCCCATCCCGATACATTTTATGTAGCGCAAAAAGCGGTCTTTATTCGTGAATAAAGAGAAGAAATTGCCTCTCGATATGTGTTTTTGGGATTTTATATTTTCAAAAGCTTTTGATTCAAATACACCAATACGAAGCAGTAAAAGCATAACCCCCATGCCTCCGCCAATAAAATAAGCAGTACGCCAATCAAAAAACTCGACGGTAAAGTAGGCAACGACGGCGCCAAGTAAACCTATGCCCGCCACCAATGATGTACCAATGGCTCTCAAATTTTTGGGTAAAATCTCTGAAACCAAGGTAATGCCTGCGCCCAATTCGCCCGCCAAACCAATGCCCGCAATGAGTCTTAAAACTTTATATGTGGATGGGTCGGCAACAAAACCACAGGCGATATTTGCTAAAGAATACGTGAGAATGGAACCAAAAAGCACTGAAAGTCGCCCTTTTTTATCGCCCAACACACCCCACAATATACCGCCCACTAAAAGCCCCGTCATTTGCCAATTGATGATACTGGCACCAACTGATGATATGTCTTGGTCAGAGAGACCGAATGATTTTAAACTGGGTACTCGAACGATGCCGAAAAGCAATAAATCATAAATGTCCACAAAATAGCCTAATGCGGCTACGATTACAGGGATACTAAAAAGATGCTGTAAATTACTTCTGTTTGATTCCATAAAAGGCTTAATTAAGGATGTTAATTTTTCGAAGATAAAAGTAGTTTATTTTTTAAAATGTTTATCATTTCTCGTTTTTAATAATGTCCATTAAAATAGTGAAAAGTGTTTAAACTTAATCTTATATTTACCCTAATAAAATTCAAACAACAAGTAAAATTGGCTTATGAAAACCACACTTATGTTCTCGAAATATATGAGGCCATTCATACTATGGTATAGCATACTCATTTGTATAAACGCCACACTTGCCCAGTCCTATCAAACCTTAGATGCCTTAACCGATTACAAAAACCCATCTGCCAATTGGCAGGTCGTAGGTGAAGTTATGGGTACGCCTTTGGATAAAACGCTTAACTCAAGAGCAGGTACGGGTGTGCTGCTCTGTACGCCTAAGAATGGTTTGAACAAGGCGGGCGACAACTTAATTTCGAATCTCGAACACGGTGATTTGGATTTGTCTTTCGATGTGATGGTACCCAAAGGGGCTAATTCAGGGGTCTATCTACAAGGGCGTTACGAGATTCAAGTGTTCGATAGTTGGGGCATAACGAATCCGACATCTTCTCATGCGGGTGGCATTTATCAGCGTTGGGACGAGGCAAGAGGTAAAAATACTGAGGGGTACGAAGGACACGCGCCGCGCGTGAATGCCGTGAAAGCACCTGGCTTATGGAATCACGTAGAGATTAGTTTTATTGCACCTCGTTTTGATGCGTCGGGTAAAAAAATTGCGAATGCCCGTTTTGCCAAAGTCATTTGGAATGGTATGGTAATTCATCAAAATGTGGAATTATTTGGTACAACTCGTGCTGCCGCTTTTACGGATGAAAAACCGCTTGGCTCACTTATGATACAAGGTGACCATGGTGTGGTGGCGTATAAAAACATCAGAATCACA
>JAYVKQ010000201.1:0-9859 GCA_043768285.1 Saprospiraceae bacterium
TTTGAGAAAATTTGATTGAGTTTTGATTTTTTTCAAAAAATCGAAACTCAATCAAATTTTCTCAAAAAACTTACCCTAAATCTGCGAACTTTCACAAGCTTGTCAAATACTACATTATTTTTGACAATATTATTGACTATGATTTTTACAATTTTTAAACCACCTTTTTCAATGACATTCTATCTTATTCAAAATAGGGATACGCATTTGGTAAAGTAAAATAAAAGGGAGTGCCTTCGCCTTTTGCCGAATCTAACCAAATTTTACCGCCATATGTCTCTACAATACGGGTACAAAAAGCCAAGCCAATACCTGTACCATCGTACTCTTCCTGAGAGTGCAAGCGGCGGAACATAGAGAATATCTTTTCATGATTTTCGGGGGCAATGCCAATGCCTTTGTCTTTAATATAAAAAATCAAGTCCTGTTGCTTTTCGATTATCAATCCAATATGCACGGTCGGTTTTTCCGATGTATTGTATTTTAAGCCATTAGTAATTAGGTTTTGAAAAAGCTGAACAATCAGATTTGATGAAAGACAAATATAAGAGAATTACTTATGCTAAACAATAGCGTTCCCCTCAGCACACTATTCAAAAAGTTCGATTAAATTATTCCGTAGAGACGTTGCAGTGCAACGTCTCTACGGGGGTCACACATCAATCATTCAATTTCAATACCTCAATAAACGCATTTTGTGGCACTTCTACTGAACCGAATTGGCGCATTTTCTTTTTACCTTCTTTTTGTTTTTCCAACAACTTGCGCTTGCGCGAAATATCACCACCGTAGCATTTAGCGGTAACGTCTTTACGCATCGCCGAGAGCGTTTCGCGGGCTATGATTTTCGCCCCAACTGCCGCTTGTATCGGTATCATAAACTGGTGGCGCGGTATCAAATCTTTCAATTTTTCGCACAAGCGTCTGCCGATACCTTCCGCTTTTGTGCGATGCACTAAGGCACTGAACGCATCCACATTATCACTGTTCAATTTGATGTCCATTTTCACAATATCCGATTCGCGGTAGCCAATTGGATGATAGTCAAAAGACGCATATCCCCTTGATATGGATTTCAATTTATCATAAAAATCAAAGACAATTTCCGCCAATGGCATTTCAAAAACCAACTCAACCCGCGTGGGTGTCAAGTAGTTTTGTTTTTTCAAAAAGCCACGTTTATCAATCGCTAAAGTCATAATTGCGCCCGTATATTCGGGTTTTGTAATAACTTGTGCTTCAATATATGGCTCTTTCACGTATTCCAAAGCTGATGGGTCGGGCAATTCGGCGGGTTGTCTGATAAGGTATTCTACCGAATCGCGCTTGGTCGTTTTGGCATAATACGACACGTTAGGGATGGTCACAATAATGACTTGGTCAAACTCGCGGCGCAAACGCTCGGTCACAATCTCCAAGTGTAACATACCCAAAAAGCCGCAACGAAAACCAAAGCCCAATGCCGCCGAAGTCTCGGGTTCATAGACCAATGAGGCATCGTTGAGTTGCAATTTTTCAATACTATCCCTCAAATCTTCAAAATCATTATTATCAATCGGGTAAATACCCGCAAAAACCATCGGTTTTACCTCCTCAAAGCCATGTACGGCTTCTTTACAATGATTGTGTACTTGCGTAATTGTATCCCCTACTTTAATCTCTTTCGCCGATTTGATACCCGTGATGATATACCCCACGTCCCCCGCTTTGACTTCGTCAATAGGTATCAAACTCATTTGCAAAATACCCACTTCATTCGCCTCGTATTCTTTCGCTGTGTGGAAAAATTTAATCTTATCTCCTTTTTTCAACGTGCCGTTGAGAACACGATAATAAGCGATAACGCCTCTAAATGAGTTGAAAATACTATCAAAAATCAAGCATTGCAGTGGCGCATCGGGGTCGCCTTGTGGCGCAGGTATGCGGTCAACCACTGCCGTCATAATGTCTTGAATACCAAGCCCTACTTTGCCCGAAGCCAGTACAATATCCTCTTTTTTGCAGCCAATAAGGTCAATAATTTGGTCGCTCACTTCGTCAATCATCGCCGTTTCTACGTCAATTTTGTTCAAAACAGGGATGATTTCGAGATTGTGTTCTAAGGCTAAAAACAAGTTAGAAATGGTTTGCGCTTGTATGCCTTGTGTGGCATCTACCAGAAGTAATGCCCCTTCGCAAGCCGCAATCGAGCGCGACACTTCGTAGCTAAAATCCACGTGACCGGGCGTATCAATCATGTTGAACGTAAAGTCTTGACCATCTGTGTGTTTGTAATACATCTGGATGGCGTGGCTTTTGATGGTGATACCGCGCTCGCGTTCCAAGTCCATATCATCGAGGGCTTGGTGCTGCATATCGCGCTCCGCGATGGTCTTAGTAAATTCTAACAATCGGTCAGACAAAGTGCTTTTACCGTGGTCAATGTGGGCAATAACACAAAAATTGCGTATTCTTTCTTGATTGCTCATATTTATATTATTAGTAATTATGGGTTATTCCGTAGTGTCGAATTTATTCGACACAGTTAATAAATGTCGAATAAATTCGACACTACAGAATAGTCATTTGACAGACGCTTAGAAAAAGCGGCGCAAAGATACAAAAAATAAGGTAAAAATACTGAGGGGGTGCTTGTTTTGAACGATTTTAAATAAAAATAGTTTTGAAAAAAGAAATCCCTCAGTATTTAAGCAGGGCTTAAAATACAGAGGGATATGGATTTATCTTTTATCTTAAAAATTATTCTGAACGAGATGGATAAAAGAAAAGGGATATAATAGTTGATATAATAATTGAAAATGGGATACCAATTAAAAAAGACTTGAAAAGCCCCCATGGTGAACTATTGGCAATTATCATATCTCTAATTTCATCTCTATCTACATCCCCTGTAGCATCCATATAATCCAATTCATCTAAATAGCCTTTATACTCGTTATCTGTAATAATATCAATTATATCTCCGTCTTTAAATACTGAAAAAATAAGAATATCTATTAAACAACCCATGAATGCAGCTATGATGAAAGTGCCAAACACAAATAAAAATATTTGACTAAACGGTCTATTTCTTTGCTCTTCTTTAAGCTTATAAATAGAAAAAATTATCATAACTAAAAGAAATAAGGATCGATAAATACCGAATTTATTTATCGCAAAAGCTTCAATATCTATCAAATAGATGCTTATTTTGATAATAATATGAATTAAAGCTATATTCAATATTGATTTAAAGATATGCATAGGTTAATTATATTCAATTGCGGACATTAAATCACGAGTTAAAGTTTTCTTTAGATTACAAGCTTTTTCTTAAAATTAAGTATAAATGATAAAATTAGTACTATAATCAAAATTATAACACTATAAATTTCATATTGAAATGGATTTAATTCAGATATAGAGGTATCTGAAAATTTAAATTGTTTATAAAAAAGATAATTAGAGCGTGTTGCAAAATTTGAAGGAGAATACTTTGAGTACCAAGCACCTTTAATGTTTGGTAACCACAACAACACAATCAAAGCCGCTCCTAAGATTACGTTTCTTATGTACATATTTAATAGGGCTAAAATTGATAAATACCCCCAAAGAGAAATATATATTTTCAAAATAATTGTCAGTTGAAAAGGAATAGTATTCCAAAAACTATGGGCTTTGAAATTCAAATCAGGATAGCTTGTTAGACCAATATAGTAGGTACATACCCCATAAACACATCCATATATCATCAAGAAAACAAAAGAAGTAATCAGTAATGCAATAAGTTTAATGCAAAAAAAGTAGTAACTTGAAATGGGTAATAGCCGAATTTGCTTTAACATATTATTGCGATGTTCCATTTGAAATTGAACCAATACTATGAAACCTATTAAGAAGGAAATTAACCAAATATCAAACATTCTGAAGCCCATAAGTTCATACCAGATATTTTGATTCAGTTTTTTACTGATGAGAGCAGTAGTTAAACTAGTCCTGAAATTAAATCTTAAAATACAAAAGAGTACAATCCAGATAATTATATAAGCACGAATCGCATTGTGACACCATAGTTTTATTAACTCTATTTTTATAAGTCTAAACATGATTTTAATACTTAAAGGTAAAAGGATTTAATTTCTTTAATGATAAAATAAAAAAAGATAATGGCATAGAAGATTTGGAAAAAAATTGTAGTCCACTCAACACCTAATATAAAAAAATAAAAGTAATAAGGAGAAATTGTTAAAAAATTAAGAATTATACCAACGAAGCCGATGAAAAAAGCGGTCAAGTAAGATTTTCTCAACTTCAATGTTATCCAGAATTGAAATATGATTAATTTAGGTACCATAACCAAATAAAAACCGAACCAACGTAAGTAACCAAACCAAAATTCCTTATGTTTTTCAGTAAATATATGTGTGTAATAATTAGAAATTTGGGGCTTTAAAACAAATAATGAATATAAAAAAAGTAATAATTGAATACTAATAATAAATGCCCATACTATTATCATCTTGGCTATTAGAATTTGAATAAATGGAATTGGTAATGTCAAATTTTTGAACCAAAATTTATTTTTATAGTCGATATAGCTAAACCATGTAATCCAGATAAGTGCCATAGTACTCATACAAAACCCCAAACGAGAACCATGATTTTCAATAAAAAAATGCCATGGGTTATCATCTTTCGTCTCACCAACGGTTCTATAATAAGGTTCTTCAAAATTTTGATAAAAAGAATATGAAGCCCAGAAAAAAACTATAAGCATGATACCCAAGCAAATCCATAATACAGGACTATTTTTCAGTTTATAAAACTCAAGCTTTATTAATTTTATCATATTGAGCACATTTACAGAGGTAGTAGGTTTCCAAATTAAGTGTTGTTGGAGAAGCATTCCCCGTAATACTTGTAGATAATCCTATATCTTTAAATTCAATAGTGTTTGAGAATATGATTTCAGTTCTATTACCCATAGTATAATAGAGTAATTCCGATTTTGAATCTAATTCTTTGATATCTGTATCACTAAGAAAAGGCACTTGAACAGTTGCATAATTTTCATATAATGCTTTTATAGAAAAATACTCTAAAATATGTCCGTTTCTAATTATCGCTACGTGTGTGGCAAGCCGTTCCACCTCATTTAAAATATGTGTAGTGAGAAAAAAAGTTATGCCCAATTGCTGATTTAATTGGGTAATGAGTTCCCGAAACTCAATAATAGCTTGAGGGTCAAGTCCATTCGTCGGTTCATCTAATATAACTAAATTGGGGCGGTGTAAAATAGCCATTCCAAGACCTAACCGTTGTTTGTATCCCGTTGAAAGTATGGAAGCTTTTTTATGTTCAAATCCCGTTAGGCCAACCAACTTTATAGTTTCATCAATAGTACCATTTCCTACATTATAATATGCGGCAATGAGTTTGAGATTTTGATTTACGGTCAAATGGTCATAATAAGCGGCATTTTCAATTAAAACGCCTAATTTATGCATCAGATAAACCCGATTTTTATCATTCATGTCGAGATCATCCACTAAAATGCTTCCACTAACGGGTGTTAATAACCCTAAAATATTTTTAATAAGGGTACTTTTGCCTGAACCATTAGCACCTATTAAAAAAAATATATCACCTTTGTTAATTTCTAAGGAAATATTCAACAAAGCAGCGACTTTATTATTGTATGCATACGAAATATCATTGATTTTTAAAATTGTACTTTTCATAAAGTATGGTTTGAAATTTTGTAATTAGGCAGTGTATTAACACTGCCTAATTGGAACATCACATAATTTAAGTTTATTGAATTGGTTCATCATACACAGGTTTCCATGTACCATCTGATTGTTTAACGGATATTGTCAAATAATCACCATCATTACAATGCCAAACTGTAGCGCGTCTGTTCCCATCTTGAACTGTTTCTCCCTTAGTGCATGATGCTTGAGAATATAGAGAGGTAGATAATGGTAATAGCATTAATGCAATAACGAAAACAGATACTTTGCTTGATAATTTTTTCATTTGCAAAAGATTTAAAATGTTAAAAAATTGAGTTAAAAACATCAATAACGCTGCAGCAGTTATCATTACAAAAGTATTACATAACAATTAATCACAATCGGCAATAATCGGCAGCAATCGGCAAAATTCGGCACTCAAATCAGTAAAATCTTTCTCGGATAGCCAAAAGTACGATAAATCAATTCGACATCTTCAATAGTTAGTCGTCGATGTTTAAACTTTAATCCTTCTTCTTTAAACCAATCGTAGAGTGTTCGAAGCGAAATGCCATATTCTAACGCAATTTCGTAGCGATACTTTGCTTTGATTTCTATTGTCGTGTTTTTCATCGTTCATGTTTTTTAGTTTTAATAATAAACTGAATTTTATGTAAAAGTATTGCAAAAAAAAGGCTTTTTCTGCACAAATTAATTTTTTATAAGCACAGTAATAAAATTGTTATAAAATAATATTTTTTATAATTATTTAATTTACAATTACTTAGAAAAGTACATCTTTGCAAAATACTTTAACAATTCAAGCAAAATCACATTGTTATAAAATCAAAAATACTCTATTTGGGTTATGAAATAAAACATTGAAAAACGTATTTAATAAGATGTAATTTGGACGTAAAATACTGAGGGGGGGCAAAAAATCCGTGCCACCGCTTCGAAGCGGTGGCACGAGTTGTTCAAAATTATTCTCGAAGAGAATTTATGTTTATAGAACAAAATGCCAGAATACTGCCCAAATTCCGAAGGAATTGTATGTTATCATGTGTATTTTTCACATATAATCCCTTCGGGATTTTTGAAAAACAACATTTGGACATTCTATAAACATATATTCCCTTCGGGAATGATTTTCAATGCGTTTAACCCATAATTTCAAGATAAATCCACATAATAAATCACGATTAACAAACCTTTATTTACTTTGCATTTTAACTCATTTTTTCAACGGCTTAAATGTCTAAGATAATTTTCACAGTCACTAACGACCTCACTTATGACCGCCGTATGTTGCGGATAGGCACGTCGTTGGCAAAAGCAGGATTTGAAATAGTATTAGTCGGCAGGGAATTAAATACTTCACAACCTTTTCACAATCAATATATTAAACATAAACGTTTTCAATTATTTTTTAATAAAGGCAAATTGTTTTATCTTGAATATAATCTCAGGTTGTTTATATGGTTGCTGTTTCAGCGTTTCGATATTGTCTGTGGTGTGGATTTAGATACGATTGTGCCTTGCTATTGGGCTTCCAAAATTAAAGGGAATAAGCCCTGCGTCTATGATGCCCACGAGCTATTTTCAGAAGTACCCGAAGTGATAAGCCGACCTAAAATACAGCGATTTTGGCTGGGCATAGAACGCTATATTGTGCCTAAAGTCAAGCACAGCTACACGGTCAGCCAAAGCATTGTAGAAGAATTTAGAACGCGCTATAACGTTGATTTTCAATTAATTAGAAACCTACCTGTAAGACAGGATTTCAAATTTAAAATTTCAGATTTCAAATCCCAAATCTCAAATCTCAAATCTCCTATTCTCTTATATCAAGGCGCATTAAACGAAGGGCGCGGTATCGAAACGGCGATTGAAGCCATGCAACATATTGATCATGCCGAATTGTGGCTCGTGGGAGAAGGCGATTTGAGCAAAATACTGAGGGGGTCGGTGCAAGAGAAAAAATTGGAAAATAAGGTGAAATTTCTGGGCTATATCACGCCCGATAAACTGCACGATATAACACTGCAAGCGACTATCGGCTTGAATATTCCAGAGAACAAAGGGCTGAGTTATTACTATTCGCTGCCCAATAAATTTTTAGATTATATACAAGCGGGCTTACCCCAAATCAGCGTGGATTGGGTTGAGTTTCAACGACTTAATGATGCATTCGATATAGCATTGTTGATACCCAATACAGATATTGATACAGTGGTTACAGCCATAAAGCGATTGCTTGAAGATGCTGCATATTATCAAAAATTGAAGAGAAATTGCTTGAAAGCGGCAGAAATACTCTGTTGGGAGGAGGAAGAAAAAAAATTAATAGCGTTTTATAAAAACCTTAATTAAGAAGACTGCGGGGGGCAGTTAAAAAAAAACGGTGCTTAATTTTTCGTATTACCCTTTGGTAAAGTAGAAAGACTTGCGTTTTCGACCTCAACAGGTTTGCGTGTAGTGAAACCTATGGGAATGTAAATCTTCATATGCACCGTTTCTTGACACAATTCGCCCCTGTTTTTAATCGCAGGTCTTGTGTTATTGACATAGCGCATGGTGGTCACTGGATAATTTTCATCAAGAGCAACAGCATAGCGTCCTTGTTTGATAATATAACCGAGAATGTCCATATTTGCACCGTCTAAACGGGTCGTGACTTCAATCATAACGCGCCCTTCGTGATTCCACGGAATGACTTCGTGCGGGTCGTCAATATCAAATTCGAGTTGCATTGTGGAGTCACTCACAATCATGCTTTGATAATAAACTTTTTCGACTTGGGCAGTTAAGTTAGTGTATAAGGTTAGGCACAGAACAAACAGTGTAAATTTTATTTTCATGTGTTGCGGATAAAGTTTGTAATTATTCCATTTCGGCTGTAAAAATAGAATTTTAACAATCAAATAACAACAAAAAATATACATATATTTTTTTTACATAAATGTTTAGCATTACTTGATTTATACTATTTCAGGGTATTTTCGTTGTACTTACCCTTGATAATGAATATATTATCTGTTAGAATAAATTTAATTAACACTACAAATACAATAAATAAAATTGACAATTCAAGAAGCAAAAAAAAATCTACTCGGCAGCCTAACTGCTCTTTACGGCGAAGGAGAAGCTAAATCCATGTGCCGTTATGTGTTTGAGGATTATTTTAACTTTAAAGCTACTGCCCAACAAAATGAAATTTTCGCGCATTTTTTGTTAGAAGATTTCAAAACAATTCAAAAAAGACTATTGGCAGGTGAACCAGTGCAATATGTAGTCGGTTTTGCGTGGTTTTATGGTCTAAAATTTAAGGTAAATAACAGCGTTTTGATACCCCGACCCGAGACGGAGGAACTCGTTGAATGGGTACTTTCCTTAATGGACAATTTACAATGGACAATGGACAATGCAGAATCTAACTATCCCCAATCTTCAATCTCTAATCTTAAATCTCACATTTCTGTTTTGGATATTGGTACGTGGAGCGGTTGCATTCCTGTGACTTTGAAGGTTAAAAATCCAGCGTTACACGTAGCAGCTATTGATGTGAGCGAATCGGCTCTTATCACGGCAAGTCGCAATGCGTTTAGGCACAATGCAGATATTGATTTTAAACGGGCAGATATTTTAAACACGAATGAATGGTCGCAACTCGCTGACTATCAAATCATTATCAGCAACCCGCCATATATTCCTATGGCTGAAAAGCAACTCATGCACGATAATGTGACGCAGCATGAACCGCATTTAGCTCTATTTGTAGAAGACCATAATCCACTTATTTTTTATGATAGGATTGCAGATTTTGCTGTGGAAAAGTTCAAAAATACTGAGGGGTATCTTTTTTTTGAATGTAATGAATTTAATGCTAAAGAGGTTGTCATCCTATTGGAACACAAGGGTTTTAGAAATATTATTTTAAAACAAGATATGAGTGGCAAAGATAGAATGATAAGGGCTGAGCTTGAGCAAGCGGTTTAGGAAACAGAATTTGATAGATTTTGACTTGTTTTTATTTTTTTGTGAAAAATATAAACAAGTCAAAATCTATCAAATTCTGTTTCCTAAACCATCGCTAATCTGCATATATCATTGATAATGAGCGCATTATTTTCCCATCCACTCCT
>JAYVKQ010000202.1:0-6273 GCA_043768285.1 Saprospiraceae bacterium
TCCTGTTTGTTGTTTTTTTTAACCAATTTATGGGTGGTCAAATGCAAGGAGACGGTACACACACGGCTTCACATTTGATGGAAAAAGTATTGGAAGTCTTAGCGGGTTTCTCTTTGGGTGCAGAGTCTATCGCTCTTTTTGCCCGTGTGGGTGGCGGTATCTATACCAAAGCGGCTGACGTTGGGGCAGACATCGTGGGTAAAGTCGAAGCGGGTATTCCAGAAGATGACCCTCGTAATCCTGCAACAATTGCAGACAACGTGGGTGACAACGTGGGTGACGTGGCAGGTATGGGCGCAGATTTATTCGGCTCTTACGTCGCAACCGTTTTAGCTTCAATGGTTTTGGGCAACTATGTTATTGCAGACAATGCAGGTTTCACGGATGTTTTCGGTGGTATCGGTCCCATTCTTCTACCTATTATGATTGCGGGTATTGGTATTATTTTATCCATCATCGGCACTTGGTTTGTGAGAGTGGATGACAAAATGATGACAACCGAAGCCGTTCAAAAAGCATTGAACACAGGCAACTGGGTATCTTTGGGTTTGACAGGCGTTGTGTGCTATTTTTTAATACAGTGGATGCTCCCTGAAACCATGCAAATGGAATTCTTCGGACAAGGGAAATTAACAGTGAGTAACGATAATGTCTTTTATGCCGTTCTATTCGGTTTGACGGTAGGGGCAGCTATTTCAGCTATCACAGAATATTTTACAGGTATGGGTAAAAAACCTGTTATGGATATTGTGCAACGCTCGGCTACGGGTGCAGGCACGAACATCATTGCAGGTTTGGGTGTAGGTATGATGTCCACGGCTTTACCAGTTATTCTTTTTGCAGGTACTATTTGGGCTTCTTATGAAATGGCAGGTTTCTACGGTGTGGCAATTGCGGCTTCGGCTATGATGGCGACTACCGCTATGCAATTAGCCATTGACGCATTCGGACCTATTGCGGACAATGCGGGTGGTATCGCTGAAATGAGCGAATTACCAAAAGAAGTACGTGAACGCACAGATATTTTGGATACCGTTGGTAACACAACCGCTGCAATTGGTAAAGGTTTTGCCATCGCTTCGGCAGCCTTAACGGCTTTGGCTCTTTTTGCCGCTTATGTGAAATTTACGGGCATTGATGGTATCAATATTTTCAACGCTCAAGTTTTAGCGGCTCTTTTCATCGGTAGTATGATTCCTGTGGTATTTTCAGCGTATGCGATGAATGCCGTGGGTAAAGCAGCGATGGATATGGTGAATGAAGTACGTCGTCAATTCCGTGAAATACCGGGTATTATGGAAGGCACGGGCAAGCCAGATTACGCTCGTTGTGTTGAAATTTCAACTAATGCCGCTTTGCGTGAAATGTTGATGCCAGGTGCTATTACTTTAATTACGCCACTTTTAGTTGGTTTCATCATGGGACCAGAAGCATTGGGTGGTTATATGGCAGGTGTAACGGTTTCGGGCGTTATGTGGGCTATTTTTCAATCAAATGCGGGTGGTGCATGGGATAACGCCAAGAAAGCCTTTGAAAAAGGGGTACTTATTGACGGTAAAATGTTCTACAAAGGCTCTGAACCACACAAAGCTGCCGTTATTGGTGACACAGTGGGCGACCCTTTCAAAGACACATCAGGTCCTTCGATGAATATCTTGATTAAATTGTCTTGCCTTGTTGGTTTGGTTATTGCGCCTATTTTGGGTGAAAAATACAAAGCAGAACATCCGAAAACGGGTATCGGTGAAACAAAAGAAATTAAACTCGAGCCTACCAAGGCTACAACTCAAAATGATGAAACGACTTATCAAGTAAATCCGAAATAAGTTGTTCACTTTTACATTAGCACAAATAAAGCCGAGAGATGTCTATCATCTTTCGGCTTTTTTGTTATGGTTTTTGACGAATATCTGCCCCAATACACCTTTTCATGCCTCAATTTATGGCGTATTGTATTATAACACAATTCTAACTCATAGCCAATTTTGGCGACCAAGTTTTCCCAACTATACTGAGGGGGTATCGTAAAGCAATGGTTGGGTTTTATCTTTCAATTTTGAATTTATCCTCGTACATTTGCCCTTATCACGGGAGAGCAACGATTAAATATTGCGCCCCAAATTCTTAAAAAAGAAACTAAAATATGAGCAGTTTTATATTGATTGCAATGGCTGTTTTACCGGGTATTCTCATATGCGTTTGGATATATCAGCAAGATAAGTTCGAAAAAGAATCGTTACCAACACTGCTAATATGCTTTACTTGGGGTGCGGTCAGCACCGTACCAGCCATTATAGCACAATCCTATTTCAAAGGATGGGAAGACCCCGGTAATATGCTCAATATGGCGATATACTCGTTTTTAATAATTGCATTGACCGAGGAGTTGTCAAAATTTTTGTTTTTGCGCCTATATGCTTACCCAAAAGATGAGTTTAATGAGCCAATGGATGGTATCGTGTATGCCGTGATGGTGGGTATGGGTTTTGCGACGCTCGAAAATATTTTCTATGTATTGTCAGAAGATTTTGGTGGCGTTAAGGTGGCAATTGGGAGGGCTTTTACTGCGGTGCCTGCGCATGCAGCCTTTGCAGTCATTATGGGTGCTTATATTGGTTTGGCAAAATTTATTCCCGAAAAACGAAATATTTATATGCTCACAGGTATTGCTTTAGCCGTTTTTTTTCATGGCTTATATGACTTTTTTCTTTTACAAAAATCCTATGAGTTTCTGACTATTTTATCCATTATCGTACTGGTAGTTGTTGTCAATGTAGCGCGACGACTCATAAAAATAGAGCAAGATTTATCACCTTTTAACCCTGATAATCAAGAAATTATCACAGAAAACATTGAAAATACTGAGGGGGTAACCCCTGATGCTATTAAAAACGACATATCCCCAAAAGACGATAAAGTAGATGATTCTGGGACTATTTGAGTGCGTATTTCTTTATAAAATATAGTCCTTAATTCTAAAAAAACGAAGCCGATAACGCAACAACGCTATCGGCTTTATCATAAAATAGAACGCTTTTTATTTATTCGTCCCTATCCGACGGTCATTGGAGTGCGGTCTGTCATATGAAGGTATTCTATTTTTGTTAAGAGCACTTATCAAATTTTAAATAGCCTTAAAACGAGCTGTCATCAATACTATCCAACCATGCTGTTATTTCACCGACTACGGATGCAATACAACCATCTTCGAAAGGAGAGCGCAGATTAGCCAATTTGACCAGATTCAAGAAAGATTGACTGCCACCCGCTTTGCATAAGCGCACATAATCTGCCCAAGCCTGTTTCGGGTTTTCTCTATTTTTTTTCCAAAACTGAAAAGCACATATCTGCGCCAACGTATAATCAATGTAATAAAAAGGTGTCGAAAATATATGGCTTTGCTTCTGCCAAAATCCACCTTTTTCTAAAAAATCATTGCCTTCGTAGTTGCGGTGGGGCAAATATTTTAATTCTATTTCGCGCCATTTTTGATTGCGCTCAATAGGTGTTGCCGTAGGGTTTTCATAGACAAAATGCTGAAATTCATCAACGGAAACACCATAAGGCAGAAACTGCAAGGCGGCAGTCAAATGCGCAAAATGGTATTTATCGGTATCTTCACCAAAGAAAAGGTGCATCCAGGGCCATGTGAAAAATTCCATACTCATCGAATGGATTTCGCAGGCTTCGTATGTGGGCCAGTGGTATTCCGAAATGCCCATATTGCGGCTCGAATAGACTTGGAAGGCGTGACCTGCTTCGTGTGTTAAAACATCAATATCGCCACTCGTGCCATTAAAATTAGAGAAAATATAAGGAGCTTGATATTTGCCGATATAGGTACAATAGCCGCCCGTAGCCTTGCCATCTTTTGCCACCAAATCCATCAAATTATTGTCGCGCATGAATTGAAAAAAGGTATCTGTTTCTTTCGATAGCTCGGCATACATTTTATCTGCCCCCCTCAGTATTTCTTCGGGTGCGCCTTTGGGTTTGGGGTTGCCTGTCGGAAAGCGGTAGTCTTCATCGAAATATTTCAAGGTATCGAGACCCAATCGCTTGCGCTGTCGCTCATATAGGCGTTGCGAGATATGCACAATAAAGTCCTTAACTTGTTTTCTGAAATTAGCGACCATATCTGCATTGTAATCTGAACGTAACATCCGCGCATAGCCCAATTCTACAAAGTTTTTATACCCTAATTCTACGGCAATTTTATGACGGGTTTTTACAGCTTCATCATATATACGCGCCACTTCGGTAGCGTTATCTTTAAAAAACGCCCATTTTGCAGCCGCCGCATTTTGACGTATATCCCTGTTCATATCCGTTTCGAGTGGTTGAATAGACGAAAGATTATACGTTTTACCATCCAAACTAATTTGCGCACTTGCCTTTAATTTGACATACTCGCTTGCTAATTTATTTTCCTCTTGCATGAAAGTCAAAACGCTGGGCTCAAACGTCTTAATTGCCAATTCTGCAATCACGAATAATTGGCTGCCCCATTTAGCTTCCAATTGCGTACGATAGGGCGACACAATCAGTTTTTTATAAAAATCATGCACAATTGCTTCAAAAACGGGTGCATTTTCATCATAAAATTGATTTTCGGTATCGTAAAAGCCATCGCGGGTATCAATAGTATGGCGAATCTGGCCAATACTTGCCATTGAACTAAAGTCGCGTCTGATGCGATTGATTTTCGTCAAAGCCGCTTGCACTTCTTCAAAAGTGGAGGCATTTTCAAAAGTGTTGATGTGCTTTTTGAATTGCTCGGTGAGGCGTTTCAAATTGGGTCTTTTATACTGATATTCATGAAAAGTCATTATATTATTTTTTTTGCTGACGATATGATGTGCAAATGTAAAAATGCTAATTAATTTTACCAATAAAAATAGAACAGTTGTCGGATATATTTACCCTTCTGACCTTTATACGGGATTATTGGTAGAATATATGCAGTATAGGGGCTATTTTTTCTCTTGAAAAAGTGTTATACTTGTAGCTTCATTTGCGTTATTTTAAAAATTTTAGATATTCAAAAATATATGAGAAGTAGAACCTTAGCCGCATTATTGGCACTCTTTGGCGGCATATTTGGCTTGCATTTTTTCTATCTTGGTCGCATTGGCTTGGGTATTATGTCCACTGTGTTCACGTTTACGGGTGCAATGATGCCTGTTGCAGCTATCATTGGCGTGGTCAATTTTTTCAAACTTTTGGGCATGAGCGATGAAGAGTTTAACAAACGCTACAACCGCGAATATTGGCGCGATGAAAAACGCCGCCGCTACGAAAGCGAAAACTACGATACGGACGAAAACCAACGCCGTGCCTATCGAGAAGCACGCCAACGCATGAACCCTACGCCTGTGCGCGAAAAACAGAGGGAGGAGTATAAACGCCCAACTACATCGCAAAAAGAGCCGTTGAAGCAAAGCGGATTGACGAAGTATAAGGATTTTGACTACGATGGTGCTATCGAAGATTTCGGAAAAGCACTCTCTATTGACAATAAAGATGTGGCAATTCATTGGAATTTGGGCTGCCTCTATTCTCTAACTGAGCAAAAAGAACTTTCCTTTTATCATCTACAAAAAGCCGTAGAATTGGGTTTTAAAGATTATGATAAAATAAAAACGCACGAGGCATTGGCACATTTGCGCGTACAACCCGAGTTTGATGATTTTGCAAGGTCGGGCTTCCGTATGACTGAAAATATGGAACATTCTAATATTCTGCAAGAGATAAAACGCATGTCAGAGAAACGCGAGCAAGGTTTGATTTCTGAAAAAGAATTTGCGGAAATGTCGAAGCGTTTGCAATATTAAATGCTATTCGTACGCTTCACAGTACAAGACTCTATTAATTTTAAATGACGTAAAAAAGGCAATATCTACCCATCATCCAAGTAAATTGTAAATTTGATTTTCAATTTACTTGGATGAGTTATGCCTGTTATCGTTTTTTTGTAGAAAGAACTGCTATTAATAGTAAAAGTATTTAAGTATGAATATTAGTTTTAAGATAGAAACGATTGGATATATAGTTGCTGAATACCTATTTTTGAGAGCTAATAAAAAACAATTGAATATACCTACTATTAACAGGTTTGAGGACGATAGTTCTTGGAAACAGAAACATGATTTAAGTTTTGAGTTAGAACTATTGAAGTAAAATTAATATTTTTAAATAATTGATAATCAATGCTTAAATTAGTTTCAAGCAACTATTGTAGTGGCGAATTTATTCGCCACATGGCGCGTGTGG
>JAYVKQ010000203.1:0-14209 GCA_043768285.1 Saprospiraceae bacterium
CTCGCGAACTTCTCTCAATTATACTTGGTGAGGAAATAGTCAGCATAGAACTTAAACCTCAAGAGACCGCTATTGAGGCAGTAGGTAGTAGTGTTAGTATATTAAGATTTGATTTTAAAGCCATAATCAAAACAGGACAAGGTGACTTAAAGAAAATCTTGATTGAACTTCAAAAAGCCAAACAAGCATTTGATGTTATGCGTTTTAGACGTTATTTAGGTGAAAATTATCGAAAAGAAGATACAGTGATAGACCATGAAGGCGCGACTGAAAAAAGACCTTTACCAATTGTTACTATCTATTTTTTAGGTTTTCCATTGGATAATATCCAAAACGCTGTTGTCAAAATCAATCGTGAATATAGAGATGCTATAACCCAAGAGATTATACAAGTCAAAGAAGATTTTATTGAATTATTGACACATGATACTTACCTAATTCAAATACGTAAATTGACAGGACAAACAAGAACTAAATTAGAGCGCGTTTTACAAATATTCAGTTCTCAATTTAAAACCGAAGATCCTCATCAATTAGATTTTAAAGGAGATATAAATGACCCATTAGTGCGAAGGATGATAGATAGATTGGGTAGAGCCATTGCCAGTGAAGAAATAAGAGAGAAAATGGACGTAGAAGATGAGATATACAGAATTTTTGAACGAGAATTGCAAAAATTATCATCAGAAAAAGATGCTTTAATTTTTGTAGAAAGACAAAAAGCAGAACAAGAAAGACAAAAAAATAGAGCATTAGAGAAGGAAATAGAGGCGTTGAAAAAACAGCTAAAGAAATGACCCTTCAAAGTAGTTTGCGAAAAATATATTTGAAAAATAGCAAAATGGAAGCACAAAAACATTCATGTAAAAAGGCGGTTTTGGAAACAAATTTTGATGACATTTTATTTTTTGAAAAAAAAAATGTCATCAAAATCTGTTTCCAAAACCGCCTTTTCATGATACCTTTTAAAACTTAATCACCTTCGTCCTCTCCACTGCCGTTGTAAACACACCGTATCCATTTTTAATATTGCTATGCAAAATAACGGGTTCGGCAAATGGATTATTCAACGCGCTTAGATAAGTGGCATATGATTGTTCAAATAAATAACGGTCATAGGATGCCGAAACAAGGGTCAAATTGACCGTAGTGCCTGCGGGAATTTGACCATTATTACCGCCACGAGGACCACCGGGACCACCACCATTAGGACCGCCGCCACGACCAATGCGCCGCGTGTGCGTTGTCCAAGCAATACTTTTTCCGTCAAAGTTTTTGGCATTGAGGTAGTTGTTTTCAGATGCAGGGTCGCGGCTATCGCATTGCAAACCGCGTGGATTGGGATCGTTTGGTAAAAAAGCCACGCCATAGGCTGTATAATAATTGTTCTCTCCCGCCACATCTTTGAACGATAAATTGAACTGGGTGGCATTGTATGGGTCACCAAAGGGGTCAAAGGGATTGTTCAAATCTAAGGGCTTGGCAACTTTTACGTTTTGCGTTGCCGTTACGGTATCAAAATTAGTAGGCGCAGATACCATCTTTTGGGTCGCTTCGATGCTCACGAAATTGGGCGCACTCACTTGTACTGTATAGGTCGCCTTATCTTCGGGTAAGGCTTTCGGTAGCACCGCCAAGTATTTTCCGTTGATAAAATACTGAGGGGTCGCTATCAAAACGCCATCTTTGAATACCTTAACCGTAGCATTATTGACTGTATCAAAAGCACTGTTGCCTCTACTGCCGAAGCCACTGACTATATTGCTATTGAGCAAAGTCGTATCCAATGCCCCACGGCTTTTGGTGATGAATAATTCTATCGAATCAGAACCACCCACGATGCGCCCTAAAAGTACCAAACGCGGGTCGCGGTCTGGTATTTTAATGTCCACGATGGGCGTAAAATAGTTTTCCAATGCCGTTTGGCTACAACTGGTTATGCTTAAAAGTGCGACTGCAAAACTGATTTGTTTTATTATATTTTTCATATTTTTTATTTTTTTAAGTTTTTTATGTCACAGAGTTTAGACAGAGGAGACACAGAGTTTCTCAGAGAAAATTATTTTAAAAAAAACTCTGAGAAACTCTGTGTATCCTCTGTCTAAACTCTGTGACATAAATCTCTAAATCTCTAAAATTTAAAATTATAAGCAATGGAAGGCACTATGGGCAACAAACTGAATTGTCGGAACACAGGCACTTCAACTCTTTGATTATTAACGGTTTGCACATTCGCATCTCTATAAATAAAGACTGGATTGGCGCGGCTGTATGCGTTAAATGCCCCAATGGAGAACGTTCTGACAAAACGTTTTTTCTGTTTTGTCCATTCAAAATTAACGTCTAAACGGTGATAAGGCGCAATGCGATAAGCGTTTTTATCACCAATAATTTCTAAAGCGCGATAGCCACCACCGATGAATGGATTGTCCACATTTTCGGGGCGTTGCGGTGCGCTATATGTGATTTCGGGTAGCGAAACAGCATTACCTGTACTATATTGCCACGAGCTTGTGAAAGTGAAATTAGGGGTAAAATTATAGGAACACAAAGCCTTAAAATCGTGGCGACGGTCATATTTAAACGGATATTTTTTACCATTATTGATGCGCAGAGTAGGGTCTTCACTATCAAATTGGCGATAATTATATGACAGCGTATAGCCCACCCAACCCGTGAATTTACCGACTTTTTTCTGCACAAATAACTCCAAACCATATGCCCAACCGTTGCCTTGTGTGATTTTATTTTCCCAACTATTGTCGTTACCCAAATAGCTCACGCCTTCGCGGTACGAGATAACGTTGTCCATTTTTTTATAATAGGCTTCTACACTGACTTCGTAATCGTCTTTCACCGTTTTGGCTGCCCCGATTGCGGCTTGCCAAGCGTCTTGTGGTTTTATTTTTTCGGTACTTGGCACCCAAAGGTCGGTAGGCAAGCCGATGCGCTCATTCGTCAAAAGGTTGATATATTGGCGCATGGTCGTGTATGAAGCCTTCAAAGCGAGTTCATTACTGAGGGGGTAGTTCAACCCGACGCGCGGTTGCAGCGATTGATAAAATGTATTACCTACCGCAAAACCCGACGCATGCAAACCGATATTGGCTTTCAATGCCCCAATTTGCATTTCATTTTCTACATATATATAAGGCTCTACGGAATTGCTTTTCGTAGCATTCAAAGTCGTATCTAACTTAGCTGTTGCAGCTGTTATTTCTAATTGAAATGCTCCTGGGTTGTAGGTATGGCGTGTTGCGCCTCCCCCAAAACGCAGGCGATTTTTAGGATTGATAACATAATCAAAATCTACTTTGGCGGATATATCTTCAATACCTGAATTGTATTGTGCGATATTGCCCGTTGTAACCGTATCGCGGCGTGTAGAGTTTGAAGCCAGTATATTGACATTATAGCGGCTATATGTCAAAGTCGTATTAGCGAATAACTTATTGTTAATCAATGCGTTCCAACGAAAAGCTGTAGTAATATTGCCCCAATTGGTGCCACCATCCGTATTACTTTCACTTAGCCCATCCGTACTTTTAGTGGTCACGCCATAGCCGAATATATCGCGCCCCGTGTAAGCACTGAGATATAAGCGATTTTTATTATTGATTTTCCAATTGATTTTGGCGTTCAAATCATAAAAATTCAGGCGTGGGCTGATGGTATTTGTCTGAGTAGTCGAAGTATTATTATTTGCCGCCAATTTTATCAAAGGAATAAGCAACGCATCTATATAGGTGCGCCTTGCCGACACCATATATGAAGCCACATCTTTTTTAATAGGTCCTTCGAGTGTTAAGCGGGAAGATATTAAACCGATGCCACCCTCGCCATGAAATTCCTTCATATTGCCCTCTTTCATATCAATTTCGATAATCGAAGAGAGGCGACCACCATAGCGCGCAGGAAAACCACCTTTGGTCAAAGTCACGTTTTTGACTGCATCGCCGTTAAAAACGGAGAAAAAACCGCCCACGTGCGAGACGTTATAGACAGGCACACCGTCCAACAAAATTAAATTTTGGTCGGGCGAACCACCACGCACGTACAAGCCGTTTTGACCTTCCCCACCCGCTTGCACGCCTGGGAGTAGTTGCAAGGCTTTTAAAACATCTACCTCACCAAGTAAGGCGGGTATTTTTTTGATAAGCGCAATCGGTACAGTGACTTGGCTCATTTGCGTCCTTTTTTCGATACGGTCTTGCTTTTGTGCTGATATTTCAACAGTCTGCAATTCCGAATTGGGGCGCAATTTGATGGCAATAATCGTATCTTTTCTAAGTGCGAAACTGACTTTTTGAGGACTATACCCCACATAACTCATCACCAATTCGACATTGCCTTTTGGCAAAGTCAAAGAATAAAAGCCGTAAGTATTTGACACTGCGCCTAAGCCTGATTTGTTATCGAATACAGCTGCCGAAATGAGTTTCTCGCCCGAAGTCGTATCCTCAAAATAGCCGCTAATCGTAAATTTTTGTTGCGCTTGAAGTAGAGAAGGTAGGAGAAAAAATGAACAATAGATTAAAAAAGGTCTCGTTTTTTTCATGAAATAGATAAAAATGATTATATTGATTTTTTATAAATCCTAAGACGGTAGATAAGGTATTTCAGTTGCGCGAAGGTTAATAAAACATGGTAATTGAATAATACATCTGATATTTAGCTTTTGGGGGAATTCATCATGACATCCCTACCCTACCCCCTCAGTATTTCACACTTTTAGCCGTGACAATTCTGTGAGACTTTACTTAGATATTTGATTTTAAATATAATTAAGGTTAATTCAAACATATCAAAATCAAATATCGAACATGGTTATTATTTTTCGCTATACTGTACATATTTTTTTAAAATCAATTATGACAATATACTTCATATCTATTTGCATATCAAATACTTATGCACAAAATGAAAGCGATAAAATACTCGGCAAATGGATAAGTTCGGCAAAGGATATGACAGTAGAGGTATATAAAATAAACGGGTATTATCAAGCCAAAGTAATATGGTTTGTATGCGACAAGGGTTTTGTTATGAGTGATTTTAAAGATAAAAAAAACCCAAACGCAGCGTTGCGCAGCCGCCCGTGGTTGGGTATGAATGTATTAGAGAATCTACAATTTAAACAACAAAACGAATGGGGCAATGGTAAGATATATGACCCTAATTCGGGGCATACTTTCAGTTCAGTTTGTCATTTAGAAGGCGATAAAATATTGAAAGTACGCGGTTATTGGCTGTACGAGTGGATGGGCAAAAACTTAACATTTAGTCGAATAGAACACTGATAATCAATAATATGTATACGAAATAGCTAAACAAAAGAAAGCCCTACACTTGTAAAAGTATAGGGCTTATGTATAATTTGTATAGGCTTAAATATCGGTTAATGAAACCAGCATTTAACATTGGAAGTTGGGAGTAGAACTTATTGCTTAGGCGTCGAGATAAGGCTTGGTGTATGAGCAGGAACTGCTTCTTCAGCCTTCTTTTCTGTAACTGTACCTTTAATAACCAATACACGCGGTTGTTCACCTTCGTTAGTTTGGATAGATACTGTTTTAGTGAAAGGACCTACACGGTTAGTGTCATAACGTACTTCAATTTCAGACGTTTCGCCAGCACCAATTGGTTCTTTTTTGTAGTTAGGCACTGTACAGCCGCAGCTACCTTGCGCGCTCTTGATGATAAGAGGAGCTGTACCAGTGTTTTTGAATTTGAACTTACGGAGAGGGTCGCTACCTTGAGCGATTGTACCATAATCAATTTCAGTTTTGTCAAGTTGCATCACGGGACCACTTACTTTAGCTTGAGCGTTAGCTGCGATAGCAAAGAAAGCCAATAAAGTAAGAATTGAGAATACTTTTTTCATTTGTTAAAATGTTAATTTTATTTGATAAATTAAATAATTTTCAATACGTTAAAATTTGAATACAAAGATAAATACCCACATTATATTTTGCTGTTAATAAGCCGTTAAAGAGTGTTACAAAAATCAAAAAGAATTAGATGGGTTTATAATTTATCGTGCAAACGACTAACAATCAATATCTTATGCTTAAAAAATAATTTTGATTTTGTTTTTCTTTTTAAGTCTAATTTACTTTTAAATGGATGCTGCGTTGGATATATTTTCTTGCATTTGTTGGTTTTAAAATCAATCACATTTTTCTTCTAAACATTAACGCTTGGGTGTTGAGGGTTGAGCCGCTGCGTTTTCAAATTTTTTCTCGTAAACATTGCCTTTAATCATCAATACGTGTTTGCCATTTTTTTCATTCGTTTCAACTGTAACCGTTTTTGAGAAGGGACCTAAGCGGTCAGTCGCGTATTTCACTTCTATTTGAGCCGTTTGACCCGGTTTAATCGGTTCGTTAGGCCATTTCGGTACAGTACAGCCGCAGCTGCCTGTTGCGTTTTTGATAAGGAGAGGCTCAGTGCCGTTGTTTTTGAATTTGAAATATTTTATACCATCGCTGTTTTGAACAACATTGCCATAATCTATTTCACTTTTTTCGAGTGACATCACGGGACCGCTTTGAGCCTTCACGAAGCCTGCCATTGATGCAAGCAAAGTTAGGGTAAAAAGGAATTTTTTCATGTAACAGAACTTTAAATTTATTTTTTTATTATAAGTAATAAATATGATACAAAGATAAGGGAACTCCTATCTATTCCGCTGTTAATAAACTGTGAACAAATGTTATTGATATTTAATTTTTTATAAATTGTTTTTAATGTATTATATAATATATTGATTACTAACTATTTAATTTATTTTTTGATAAAAATTAAAATTAAAAATATTAAATAAGTTAAATAAATATATTTAAAATTAGATAAAACGTTAGCCCAATCTCACTATGGCGTTCAGAATTATACTATTAATTATAATGAAGCGTAAAATAATAATTTGATTGTACACCTATTATATTACAGAACCGTGCCTAACCATCATGTTTTAGTTATCAAAAATCCCCCCCCTCAGTACTCCGTTGAAAAAGTAAAATGAAAGTACCCCTCAAATAAAATTGATGGGTTAAAATTCGTAGAAAATGGGGAATTGTAGTGTCGAATAAATTCGACACATTCCCAGATGTCGAATAAATTCGACACTACAGTTGAAATAGTCACCAAATTATTTATACTGCCAATGTATCTGATGGCGCAATTAACGCGAATACGCCCCAATCAAATTTTGTGGTTATTCGAGCATTTGAAGCCGCCAAATAAATTTGGCGGCTTCAGTTTGGATACGATTAATGTTTCGATGAACATTTTGAGCGGAGAACTCATGATTTTACGCTGTTTACAGAATCAGTTATTTTACATATTGACTTCCAAAATCGTAAATCTCTATTCATTTTTCATTATTCAATAAGTTTCTAATATCTTCGCCCAATGAACTTCATAATCTTCGACCTCGAATGTACGTGCTGGGAAGACAGACCTACGGGCATGGTGATGGAAACTATTGAAATAGGGGCTGTCAAACTCGACGAATTTGGCGATGTGCTCGATAGTTTCAACAAATTTATTCGCCCTTTGGTGCATCCCGTATTGTCGCCTTTTTGCACGCGATTAACTTCTATTTCGCAGATTGATGTCAATCGTGCTGAAAAATTCTCCTTGGTGATTAAAGATTTTATGGACTGGATTGGGCTTGACGAAGACTATTGGCTCTGCTCATGGGGTGGTTTCGACCAAAGACAATTGCAAGCCGATTGCACGCTACACGATTTAGATATAGCTTGGCTTGATTTTCACCTCAATCTTAAACAGCAATATACCCATTATAAAGGCTATCGGCAACCCATCGGTTTAAAAAAAGCAGTTGAGCGCGAAGGTTTTGAATTTACAGGTATTCACCATCGGGGTATATCAGATGCCGAAAATTTGGCGAAAATATTTGTAAAGCATTTGGACATTTGGCAATATTAAATATTATATAACAAGTGAATAATTCTACATTGGCACTTTAATAATTTACAAAAATCTCAAAGTAAGGAAGGCACGCCTATATATGACCACCTACACGCCTATCTGCACCGTAAGAAAGGTGATACTTGGAAATGCACACTATTGGTATCGTGGGGCTGCCGTCCCAATTCCAACAGTCAGTTTGATAGAAGAATGGGCAGATTTGGTAGAGATTTACCTTGAAAAATGAAAACCTAACAACTGTATCATTATTATTTACGTTTATATGTGTTAAATAATTATACGCCCTTCCCTATTTGCTTAAAAGGGACTAAATTTGCTTTCGATTGGCATTGGGAATAAAAATTATACACAATAAAAAATCTTATTTTACCAAAACTACATTTACTTACCGATGAAAAAAAGTTACCTGTTCATTTTTTTGACCCTATTTTCACTTAAAATACTGAGGGGTCAGAACTCAGTCGCATTCACAAAAGTTTATTCTATCCTACAAACCAAGTGCGTGAGCTGCCATAGTGCCGCACAACGCCAAGGCAATCTTGACTTGGAAGGTACAGGCACCGATAAAGCAGGAGCCGTTTTTGCCAACTTGGTAGGCAAAACCCCCGCCAATGCTACTGCCACAGGTAAAGGGCAGCAACTCGTTTATCCGGGTCGCGTGGATAGAAGTTTTTTATTCCACAAAGTCAATAATAAATTTGACACGTATTATGCAGGTTTAACTGCTGCCGAAGGCGTTAATATGCCTAATGCAAATACCGAATTGACAAAAGTAGAAAAGGAAATTATCCGCCAATGGATTATATTTGGGGCAACTAAAACAGCCACCATTCCAGAGGATAGAATTCGCGCCTATTATGATACCACAGGCAAAGCCTTAGCTGCTTTTGAAACGCCACCACCAGCACCCGCTGCCAGTGAAGGTTTTCAAATACGCGTAGGTCCTTTTTTTCTCGCGCCCAATGGCAAAGCAGGTTCGGAAGCCGAGTATTTTCAAAAATGGGATGTTAATTTAGCAACTGATATGGAGGTGAATCGAATTGACCATATTTTTTCAAGTTATTCTCACCATTTTTTGATTTATAATTTTACAAATACGACTACGCCAGCCAGTTTGCCCGCAGGATTGAGACCCAATGCCTATCACAACAATATCAATCTGATTTCGGCTGTTCAAGAAAAAACAGATTTGAAATTGCCTACTGGTGCGGCTTTTAAATGGGAAAAAAACCGCGTTTTGGATTTGAATACCCACTATATTAATTACTCTGCCAATCATGTGTATAAGGCAGAAGCCTATCTGAATTTTTATACACAACCCAAAGGTACTGCCAAACAGGAGATGTTTGCGATACTCATTCCAAACGTGAATATCAGCATACCCAATAACAATCAAACAATTACAAGTGAAGCAAATTTTATATATTCTGGAAAAGCCTTTATTTGGAGTTTGATGGGACATACGCATAAGTATGGTACAGGGTATAAAATTTTCAAACGTTTACCAAACGGCACGAAAGGTGAAGTTATGTATGATGCAGCCTGCCCGGGTGGTGTTCCTGGCTGTGCTTCGCCATATTATGATTACCAACATATCCCAATGCGCTTTTATAAGCCCTTAACGCCAGTTGAATTGAACCCCGGATTTGTACATCAAGCCACTTGGAAAAATAGTGGCGATAAAGCAGTAGCATTTGGGGCTACCTCTGATGACGAAATGATGGTCATGGTAGCAATGTACACCCTTGATACGGTAGGTATCGTCAATCCAATTAAAGAAACCAAAGCCTTAGACAACGTTTTGGTATATCCGAACCCTATGCGCGAAAAATTGACGATTGTGCTACCCCCCTCAGTATTTGACGTGTCTTTTACCCTCTATGACATGTTAGGAAAAATAGTGGTGCGCAAAACTGAAATCATTGGCAGTAATACCTTCGAAATCCCACGCGGTAAACTCGAAACGGGTATGTATATATATCGTGTAGAAGATGGACAAGGGCGATTTAAAACCGGTAAGGTTTATTTAGAATGATAGATAAATAAATATACCATAAATTCCACATTTGACATAAATTAACCACTGATGTAACAGATTTTTACTGATTTTTTTATTTAAAACCCTCAATCAAATTAACTAAAAGTCAGTACAAATCAGTTACATCAGTGTTATCTGTGGTTAAACGAATTTTTGTAGCGTTTCAAAAATTGACAACTTGTTAAAAGGTTGTCAATTTTTTTTTCACTATATTTGATAAAAAGAAAATAAAATTTCATATTACAATAATTTATTTTTAGGTTTGTCTAAATTTTAAATTAAACTTATCTTAAAAATGAAGTATTTTCTACATAAATTAATCATTATCAGTATTTTAGGTTTTTCTGCCAATGGTTTTGCACAGAACCTACCGTCTATTCAGCTGGATAGACCTGACCAAACAGAATGTCCGTTTATCGTCCCAAAAGGCTATATTCAATTTGAAAGTGGCTTTGGTTTTGAAAAGGAAAATGCAACCACCCGCCATATGACCTACCCCACTGTATTGTGGAAATATGGTATTAATGAAATGTTGGAATGCCGACTCATAACCGAATTTATTGCTGTTCATACTCGAAGTCAAATACAACAGGGAGTAACTCCTATCACAGTGGGTTTCAAAGCCAATCTATTGAAAGAAAAAGGACTTGTGCCAATGGTATCTTTTATAGGTCATTTAACAACACAAAGCCTTGGTAATGAAGTATTTAGAACAGCACATACTGCCCCCAGTTTTCGATTTACACTGCAACATACACTGTCCCCAAAAATATCATTGAGCTATAATTTGGGTGCAGAATGGGACGGCGAAACACCCCAAACAAATTATCTATATACCCTTTCAACAGGCTTTACATTGTCTAAAAAATGGGGTTGTTATACTGAACTATACGGCTTTTTGCCACAAGATAGTAAAGCAGACCACCGGGCAGATGCAGGGTTTACCTATCTTATCAACAATGATTGGATAGTGGATTTGTCAAGTGGTGTGGGTTTATCGCCCGATAGCCCGCGTTATTATGTAGCTTTTGGAGTGTCGCATCGCTTTAAGGTAAAGTGATATACCTTAAAAATTAGAAAGTCTCTTTTTCATTTTATCCAATATATCCATCAAATTTTTATCTCAACCCGACACCCGCCAATGAATCGGAGGTGTAAATAATATGTTGAAAAAAAGCGAACTGTAGTGTCGAATTTATTCGACACATGGCGCGGTTTGGCGTTCTACAATTCTTGAATAATTGTAATATTTACAGTGCAATTATTTGACAATTGTTTTTTATTTATTGCAATTATTCTCGAGAAAATACTAAATGAGTAAATATTTATTTCATATAAACAATATTAAAAAATATTTGTGTTATTTAAAATTTTATTCTAATTTTGCATTATGAAACAAATTAATTTATAAAAGCATTTGGCTTGTACACGTTTTTCATAGATTTTAGTAGCAGTTCATACCCCCTCAGTATTTCACCTTGTATGTACATAATCCTACTAATTTTTTTTGAAATCCTACTAATCCTAATGTTTTTGAAAAAAATCTTATCCATATGAAAAAACAAACTGGCAATAGACAATACAATTTTCCTGATGCCGACCTTTACGCTATGTGTATCCAAACTATCAAAATGGCGCACCGCGATATTGAGCTTTTCAAACAATATGGTTATAGTTCGGAGAAACTGACGGGCTTCCAAAACCAGTGCGAAAAGTTTAAAAATCTGCCTGACGATGATGAGCTTGTGGGCGATCAAATGATAGTAACGGAGAAAAAATACGACGCTGCCGAAAAACTCAAATCCACTATTCGCAGCATTATGACCCGCGTGGAAATGAAATTTGGCAACCGTTCGGGGCGATATAGAAAATTTGGAACGTCAAAAATGGGCGATATGAGCGACCCCCAATTGCTGTTTTGCGGTAGGCGCGTTGTGCGGGTCAGTCGCAATCAAATTGACTTTTTAGCCGATGTAGGTGTCAACGAAACGCAACTGCAAAAAGTGGCTGATGCATGCAGTGTTTTCGAAAATGCCTTGAATATTCAACAAGATAAAATTGCCGACCGCGATATTGCCGTGGATATACGGGTAGAACAAGGCAATAAAATTTACCAACTGATGATAGAAACTTGTACGATTGGCAAAGATATTTGGGTCGAAAAAGACCCCGTCAAATATGAGCTGTATTGCGTGTATGAAAGCAATAACGACCAAAAGATAGCTCGGAAAATGAAAGAGGCGGCGGCGACAAATTAATTCTATTCTCAGAATTTAGCATATTTACCCAAAAAAAAGAAGCCTCGTAGGTAATGCAATCTACGAGGCTTCTTTTTTTTTGTTAGAAAACCTACTGTGATTTCAACAAATACTCCAACATTCTATCAGCGTCCACTTTAGATTTTATCAGCGAATTTAAAGCAATTTTTCCATTTTTATCAATAATAAAATAATTGGGTAAGGCTTGCACCATGAAGTTGATAGGCACGATAGTAGGGTCATTGGCTTGGATGCCACCCAATTTTTTATCCTTCACGGCAAACCGCCACGCCTCTTGGTCTTGATCCATTGAGATAAAGAGAAAGACCACATTTTTATCCTTGAAGCGTTCTTGCATTCCTTGTGTATGCGTCAATTGTGCTTGACAAGGACCACACCACGAAGCCCAAAAATCTATAAAGACAATTTTACCCAATAGCTCTTGTTGCAAAACTTCCTTGCCTTTCATATCCACTAATTTGAAAGAGGGTATATCCTCCCCTATCACTAAGCCTCTGAAAATCAAGGGTTTACCATCGGGTATGTAACCTGGCATATCGCGAATAGGCACAACTTCTTGGGCATTATCAAACTCAATTTTACTATTTTCAGAGGTGAAAGTTACTGGACTCAAAGCACCCGTTTCCACTTTCGGTGCAGGGTTTTTAGGCGTAACAACTACAACATCCGTTTTATTTATCTTCGTTTCTTCTTTATTTTCTTTTGAGTTTTCCTCTGTTTGTGGTTTATTTTTATTGAGTTGCTGATTGATTTTATCTACTTCGCCAAAAGTTCGTTTGGGTTCAGTTGTAGCAATTTCTTTCTTAGGTTCATTATTTTCTACTGTCGAATTTTCAAGCACAAGGCGGTTTGCCGTACTGTCTTTCTTATTTGTAATAGTATTATCAGGTTTAGAAACTTCTTGATTAGCCACGCGGGTTTCCGTTTTTTCAACTTTTACGGGTATTTGTAAAGGGGGCTTTTCGGTAGTAATATCAACAGGTTTCTCTATCTTTTGTTCTACTATTGGTTGAGTTACAACAGGTTGTACCGTTGGCTTCTTAATAGGTTTCTCTGTCTTTTGTTCTACTATCGGTTGCGTTACAGTAGGTTTTTCGACTGCCTTTTCTATCGCCTTTTCTACTTTAGTTTCTACAATTGGATTAACAATAGGTTTTTCAACTATTTTTTCAACAATAGGTTCACTTACAGTTGCTTTGGTAGGCAGTTGCGGCGTACTATTGCGGGCATCTTTTTTAAAATCATCAACAAAACAACTGTTGCGAATATTCAAACGCGAGACAATTTTATTACGGTCGTTTGCTGCATCATTAAAAGCTGCTTTTATAATAATATTGTACTCTTGATAAGTTGTGTTTTTAGCTATAAAATCATCCAATCGTTTTTGCATAATATCACGACTATCACTAATAAAGCTCAATAAAATATCGCGTGCTACGGCAAAGTATAATACTTTGCTGTGCAATATCGGCTCATAGTCACACAAAGGGTCGTTTATATTGTAGCACTGACGCGCCCAAGTCTTTTTTGTAACCGTAGTACGAGATGACAATTGGGTAGAAGACCGCGCAATCCAACCTTCTAAGCCGTTGTTTAATTTTATTTTTATGTATGTATCTTTAATTGTATCTTTTCCAGCGACAGAAATACGTTCATCGGTTATTAAATTCAAATATTCTGCTTCATCACCTTTTCCCAAAACAGCAACTGTATTGCTTGACGTAAAGGGGTCTTCGAATACTTTCGCCTCACTTGTCATATTAGCAATTTGATAGCTTCTTGATTTTTCTTCAACAAAATCATTGGTTTTTTTACTCAAATTTTCAGTTTCTGCTTTATATGCCAAGTAAATATCTAAAAAGTTGATATAGTTTTCATTATTCAATCCTTTATAAAACACGTTGTCGGTATCAAAAAGAAAATTGAAATAAATATC
>JAYVKQ010000204.1:0-3261 GCA_043768285.1 Saprospiraceae bacterium
TTACGTTTTAGGCACTCTTTACCCCATTCGGTTTTATATCCTCTTTCCTCTAATAAAGCTCTGTCTATTTCTTCCAACCCCCGCCCCTCAATGGTGCAAATATGGGTGCTGGTGTTAATGGTGAGCATTGAGGGGGGAGTAAACACCCACCCAATTAAATAGGCATATCCGCAACCGTAAGAAGTACCTTCCTTGTCAATAATTCGGAAGCGGTTGCTTCGCCCTTTACTATGCAGGGTTAAGCCCTCATATTCTACCTTTTCCGTTGGCGGGGTTTGTGGCGCAGGATGTTGAAGCGGTGCATAAGGTTTGACCCCGCTATATTTGGCGATTAAATCCTCTTTTGTTGTGTTTTCCATTTCATCAAAATTTATTATCTCTCCCATTCTTTAACGCCCCTATCCTCTCCATACATGACATCATAATAGGTTTTGGCAACGTCTGCCCTTATGGACTCTGCAAAGTTGCTGGAATACCTTGTACCGTCACCAATGAGATTATACGACCCTATAAATTTTTGATAGGGTTTGGATTTATTCCAATGGTTACGTTTTAGGCACTCTTTACCCCATTCGGTTTTATATCCTCTTTCCTCTAAGGCTTTAACTTTTTTACCTATATGTAAACCCGCAACTTTATCAATGCCTTGTTCTTTATAGCTTCTTAAATCAAACACAATTTGGTTATTATCGTTAGAAGCAGAAACTTTATTGAGGTGGTCTTGGTAAGAAATCCGCATTTCGCCCAATATCTCCCGACCATCTAAGCCGCCATCTTTATAGCCCGTTAGCTTTTTGCCGAAGCCCTCACCCTCCACAGGGCGAAGGCTAAACATGATATGAGCGTGGGGATTTTTTCCCCCGTCCGATGCGTCAGGCTCATGTATAGCGAAATCAGCAACCAGCCCCCGTTTTGTGATATTGTCGTCTATCCACCCCCGCACTACCTCCAAATGTTGCTCATGTGAGAGGTTGCGGGGAAGGATTAAAAGGGCTTCTTTTGCTAATTGTGCATCTTTTCTTTTTTCGCCAGCTTCTACTTTATTCCAAAGTTGTTCCCTGTCTTTAGTCCATTCGGGCGCACCCGCAGGGGTGATAATTTCCGCATAGAGTACCCCGCCTTTATTGGTGTAGTCATGCGTTTTATCGTGGTGCTGGTCATTGAGTTTTTCGCCCGACCGATAGGCAGCAGCAGCAACAACACTACTACCCGAACGGTAAGCGGAAGCCGCCGCCGCATTGCGTCCAGCTCCCCTACTTATGGTTGAAACGTGTAAACAAGCGTGCATGGCGTTTTTGTTAATGTTGCAAAGTTATTACTTTTTCTTTTCACCCGCACCCTTACTTTTTGCCGAAGCGAGCGGAGCGAGCGAAGGCGGCTAACGGGGTGGTTTGGTGGTTTTGTTCTAAGTGCGCGTATAGGAGTTGTACCAACTCGCCCCCTTCGCTGCAAGGCAGCAACGAACAAAACCACCAAACCACCCCGTTAGCCGCAAGGAGTAGATGCAAAAATATCACAGCTATATGTTGTAAAAAAGCAACAATTTATTCACCAGTTAAAAAACTTGTCATATCTTAATGGCAGAAAAAAAGAGGAACACACACGATAAATCACTACACATGACAGGCAGCAATTTTGACCCCAACACTCCCCTATTTCATTTTAATGAGAGTGACCCCTTTACGATTGGAAACGCCTTTGAGGGGGTGCAAATTTTCGGAGGTATTGGAAGCGGAAAGACAAGCGGAAGCGGTGCGACTATGGCAAGGGCGATGCTATCGGCAGGCTTTGGCGGGTTAGTGCTATGCGCCAAAAAAGACGAGTTAGCCACATGGAAAGCCTATTGCAAAGAAACAGGACGGGCAGGGCAAATGCTTGTTTTTGATGAAAGCGGAAAATATGTATTTCCCTTTTTGCAATACGAGATTGAGAGGGAGGGCGAGGGCGCAGGGTACACCGAAAATGTAGTAAGGCTTTTCACGACCGTTTACGAAGCTATATCCCGCCAGCAGATAAGCGGAGGAAGTAACGCCTATTGGACAAGAGCCATGCAGCAACTTTTGAGAAATGCCATAGATTTAGCGATGATAGTAAAGGGTACAGTTTCCGTTGAAATGATACAACAGATTGTTTTTTCCGCACCACTTAGCGCAGCCGAAAGAGATTCCGAAGAATGGCGAAATAACAGCCTTTGTTATCAGCTTATGGCAGAGGGGAACGCCAAAGAGTTAGACAAGTGGGCAGCGCATGACTTTGAAAGTACGGTTGCTTTTTGGCTCAAAGAATATCCTAATTTAGCCAATGAAACCCGAAGCGG
This sequence comes from Saprospiraceae bacterium, assembly GCA_043768285.1. Taxonomy (GTDB): domain Bacteria; phylum Bacteroidota; class Bacteroidia; order Chitinophagales; family Saprospiraceae; genus JAAFJT01. The sequence continues at coordinate 2,318 of JAYVKQ010000204.1, forward strand.
GATTCTATCCAACCTCACGACTTTAATGGATATTTTTTTGCGGCGACCTTTTAGGCAGCTATTTTCAGAAGCCCCCGCCAACCGCTATCAAATCGCTTTGCCCGAATTGACCCATCAAGGCGCAATCGTTATAATGAATTTGCCTGTTAAAGAATTTGGTGACGCAGGGAGAGCCGCCCAAGTGGTGTATAAATACCTTTGGCAGCAAGCAGCCGAAAGGCGCAATACCAAAGAGAACCCCCGCCCTATTTTCTTATGGGTAGATGAAGCGCAGAATTTCGCAACTGAATATGATATGCAATTTCAAGCCACCGCCCGAAGTTCAAAGGCTTGTACTGTTTATCTTACTCAAAACCTCCCCAATTATTACGCTGAAATGGGAGGAGAACACAGCAAATACAGAGTAGATAGTTTAGTAGGTAATCTGCAAACTAAGATTTTCCACGCTAATAGCGACCCCACGACAAACGAGTTTGCCGCCAATGTGATAGGGAAGAATTGGCAGAAGCGACAGACCACAGGCGAGAGCGTAGGAGGGCAGAATTTTAATTTAAGCACCAGCGAAAGCGAAAGTTACGATTATGAGGTGATACCCCAAAGATTTAGCCAATTGAGGAAGGGAGGGGGAATAAATGGGGGTATTGTGGAAGGCATTGTTTTTCAGAACGGGCGTGAATGGAGTAACGGAAAAAATCATTTATTCACCAAATTTAGACAATAAAAAAATGGAAGGAAAAAAAGCAAGTAATTTTTTTGGAGGTTATGACCAATGGGCTAAAAATTTCCCTTTGCTTGATACCATTATGCACTTTCTACAATGGTTAACCGTACCCGCAGAAACTTTTTTAAGGCGTGATTTTGGGCAGCGTTACTATACCAAAATCAATTTTTATGTAGGGTTGCTCATTATGATATGGTTTAACCTTTTACAGGAAATAGGTGGG
>JAYVKQ010000205.1:0-8581 GCA_043768285.1 Saprospiraceae bacterium
GCCCGCTATTGATATTTTTTCGTGGTCAAAATCAATAGCGGGCGATTTCAATCGCCCTTCGGATACAAAATCAATGAACTTAAACCTTTTTTATATAAATCTAAAATTGTTATTTCCGTATAATAACCTTTATAAAACTATTGGTTATCAATATTTTGTAAAATTTCAATCAAAGATACTTCCGTAATTTTATCTTTAAATTTTTCCCCATCAAACAAACGGATCAATTGATTTTTCTTTGATGGAATAGTATTGATAATATCGTCTTTTTTCAACTTAATTTCTGAATATATGCCGTCCGTTATCTGCAAATAATAGTGGTGATTGTTGCTATATTTATCCGTTGCCTTCTTATCTGATAAGCCCTCTGTACGGTTCAATCGTTTATATTCTTTCCCGCCTAATTTGAATAATTGATAATTTTTGCCTACAAAAAGCACTTGTAAAATTCTATCCGTTTTCTTAGCATTAGGCAAAGTACCGTTCATAAACAGCACTTCTTTTCCTTTTATATAGAGTTTTAGATACACAATTTCTTCATTCAACAAAGCCAATTCTTCCCCTTTAGGCGTGAGGGCGTTGATTTCATTTTTCAATTCATCTACGCGGTATTTATAGCCAGATGTCACTTGAAAAAGGCGGTCTTTGGTCATCAATAATTCGCCAAGTTCATAGGTATCATTGAAAAACTTAGAACCTTCTATACTGACTTCGCTCATATTGAATATGGGCAATTGCCCCGACCTTTGCATGGAATTAATGCGATTGACTAAGGTTTGCTGTCCTGCTGCCGACACGTTTGTTTGGGCATATAGCCAAAATGGCATTGATACGGCGAGAGTACAGATGATATTTTTCATAGCTTGGATTAGAGTTTTATTGTTAAAAATACTGAGGGGTGAAAGTTGTGTCACCGTTCAACTTTTGTTTTACAAACAAGTCACATTAAGTCACTACGTGACTATCGGAAAAGTGGAATATTAACACTGTTATACACATTTTGACCCTATCGGGTCATTAGATTTATTCGATTTTCGTAACTACTTAGGGCAGCCACTAATTACACTAATTTTCACTAATTATTTCTATAAAAATGCCTAATAATTAGTGAAAATTAGTTTAATTAGTGGCTGCACTAAGTAATTACCGATTTTAATGACCCGATAGGGTCAAAATGTCTATAACAGTGCCATTTTTACCCATTTATCCTTGAAACGTAGTTTCAAAATGTGACTTGTGTAAAACGTGAAATTTTGCAACAGTGTTACTGTTTGCAAGTTATACCGCCACTGCCGCCTTTATATGCGGATGTGGATTGTAGTTTTCAAGCCTAAAATCTTCAAATTCAAAGTCAAATATATTTTTCACTTCTGGATTTATAAGTAAAGTAGGCAATGGGCGACATTCGCGGCTGAGTTGCAAATGCGCTTGCTCAATATGGTTTTTATACAAATGCACATCACCAAAAGTATGTACAAAATCGCCCACTTCTAAGTCACATACCTGCGCCACCATCATCGTCAAAAGAGCATAAGAAGCAATGTTGAAAGGCACGCCGAGGAAGGTATCCGCCGAGCGTTGGTAGAGTTGGCAACTCAATTTGCCATCAGCTACGTAAAATTGAAACAAACAATGACAAGGCGATAAAGCCATTTTGGGTAAATCCACGGGGTGCCAAGCCGAAACGACCAAACGCCGTGAATCGGGATTGCGCTTAATTTCGTTAATCAACCATTGGATTTGGTCAACCGTTTCGCCATTCGCGCCTTCAAAACTGCGCCATTGCTTGCCATATACGGGACCCAAATCGCCGTTTTCATCAGCCCATTCATCCCATATCGAGACGTTGTTTTCTTTCAAATAGGCAGTATTGGTTTCTCCTTTCAAGAACCATAATAGCTCATAAATGATTGATTTTAAATGTAATTTCTTAGTAGTTACTAAGGGGAAACCTTCGGCGAGGTTGAAGCGCATTTGGTAGCCGAAGCAAGATATAGTACCTGTGCCAGTGCGATCCGTTTTTGTAGTGCCGTTTTCTAAAATATGCTCTAAAAGTGCGTGATATTGTTTCATGTATTTTCCTTTTATTTTACGCAAAATTAAAAGGAATTATGGGAATTTTGTTACCCCCTCAGTATTTTGGAAAGAAAATATTGGATTTTTTAATAAAAGGTAGAATTAATATTTGTAGCAATTCAGTTATATATTTTATTGTCACAGAGTTTAAACAGAGAAGACACAGAGTTTCACAGAGATTATTTCAGCAATTCCGTATATGACATATTGGGAACACGGATGACGCAGATAAAACAGATTTACACGGATTTTTTTTTATGTATAGTTGGAAAAAATCTGTGTACATCTAATATAATCCGTGTCATCCGTGTTCCCAATATGTCATATACGAAATTGCTGAAAATCCATCATTTATAATTCATCATTCACTTAGTTTTTAAATGCTACTTATAAAACTTAAAACCCAAGTCCAAGCGCAAACCCACGTGGCATCACGATATTCACATTTTTAGCTGCCGAGAGTTCCCCATTTTGTAAGTTTATTTGATACAAACGAGTGCTGGCTTCTTCATTCAAAACCACAAAAGCACGCCCACTGGTGCTGCCAATATCGAAGCCATTAGTAGCCGCAAAAGGGCTACGCAAGTCAGCTACGGTTTGCAAAGTGCCATTATTCGGTGGGTTTTGGATAAAAAGTTTTTTATTGTTGGCATCAATCACATATAGCGTTGTGGTTGTTGTACCCGCAAAATTATTGGTATATGCAGCCGCAGATACTGAGGGGGTAGCAGGATTGAGTGCGCCATCAACTGCCGCAATTGCGCCCGTTTCAGGATGCAAACGAAGGTTTTGACCTGTATTACTGACCACTCTAATTCTATCTACAGTTGGGTTAAAATCAAAACCAAACTCCGTTCCACTCAAAGCGGTAGCAAATGGAGCAGTACCCACAACTGTAGCCGCACCAGACGACATATTGATAGTGTATAAACGGCTCGTGCTACCCAAACCGTACAATTGCCCATTGACTGGGCGCATATCTATACCCAAAATATTCTCACCCGCTTGCAAGCCTGTAATGGGTTTGGCAATGGGTTGAGGGTCGTATGGATTAAAAATTTGCAGATTATTAGCCGCATCAACGGCATATGCTACCGCTTGAGTCGAAACAGCAATGCCAATGATATTGCTATCGAAAGGAAAGTTGCCCAACTTTAAGGCGCGACCTGTTGCCAAATTGATGACATAAAGTTCTGATTTGCCGCCCACTGTCAAGGCAGAGAGAGCCAAATCATTGTCCGTAATATCAAAACCCACTGCCCCTTGTGCATCTACACCCAAAGCACCGACTTCTACTAAAGTACCATTATTAGGTGGATTTTGAATAAATAACTTATCACTCGCAACGTCAATATCGTACAAAGTGGTGGTCGTCACACCCGCCCGATTATTGGTGTAAGCGACCTCAGATACTGAGGGGGTGCCTGGATTGAGAGCCGCATCAGTGGCAGCAACAGTTCCCGTTTCGGGATTAAGGCGTAGGTTTTGTCCCGTATTGGTTACTACTCGAATTCTATCCACCGTTGGATTAAAGTCAAATCCTACGACAGTACCGTTCAAAGCAGGGGTAAATGCAGCCGCGCCGACCACCCGCGTAGCACCCGTATTGGCATTGACGATATATAACCTACTGGCAGTGCTGATGCCATATAACTCACCAGTAGCGGGGCGATAATCTACGCCCAATAGCCTTTCACCACTTGGCAAGCCCACAATATCCACTTTTTTTAGGGGCGCGGCGGGGTTATTGGCATTGAGGGTCATTAAGGTATTGGCTTCGGTGAGGGCTACAAAAACGAGGTCATAATTGGCAGTATCCTCTTGTTTTCGGCAGGCATTTAAACACAAAAGAGCAACACATAGGAAAGCAAAGGCAAGTTTTAAAAGGCTAATCTTTTTCATCATAAAGCTGTTTGGTTAAGAAATTTGATTACAACTTCATGTACGATAAAGTCAAGCCATCTGGTTTGGTAGTAAAAAAAAAATCCTAAACAGCGTATCGCTATTTAGGATTTTTTAAAAATTTAAAATTTAAAAATTTACTTATTCAATTCTGCCAGAGTTGCTTTTCGTCTTTCGGCGATATAATTATTTGGAAAAAACGAAGCGGCTCCCGCGTTTTCAGCAACAATATAATACTCGATGCTATCAAATTTACCTTGAGGGTTGATGACAGCTCCAAATATTTTATCACCAACTAAACCATCGTGACTATTACCATCGTCAAGCATGGCTAATTCTTTAAAATTATCTTCTGTACCTGTTGGGCGATAGAACAATCGGACGTGGCGCGGGAATTTATCCACTTTCGCTTTTATTCTAAATTCAGATACCGTTTGATTTGAATACTTTTTGCGATTGGATAAAGTCACATCAGACACAACAGGCGGCAAAGCCAAAAGGTCAGGGTGTTTTCTCAAAAATTTAGCACGTGCGCCCATGAGTTCTACGATGCCCGGTATCTTTGTCACGTTACCTACCGTTTCAGTCAAGCTGCGTTTCAAGTCTGCAACAGGATAAGGCGGTGTTTTATCTTCTTCGTAATGCTTAATCATTAAGGCGTGTAATTCTTGCGCGCGTTTTTGATATAGTCCATTGTCGAACCAATCGGCTAATATTTGACGAATATGGGCGAAATAAACGCGCTTATTGTCACTATTTTTCAACAATTGAGCAATCAAAGGCTTGTTGGCATCTTGCGTATAAATAAGAGGATCAAGCGCAATCAAACCTGCCAAATCCAAATCAGAACCCATGCCCGTTGTTTTTAAGCTACCAAAAGCAAAGTTTAACTCCGTCGGTATGATATTGAATTGTCCTTTTTTATCTTTATACAAATAATAATTACCACTAATTTGTCCTGAATAACTATTCAAATTGGCAATCACATTATTATAAGCTAAAAACCATAAAGTGCGGTCAACATTGAGGGATTTAGGTAGGTCTTGTGGTGCGTCATTCAACACACGGGTCAATTCGATAAGATCATCCCAACCATTTTTAGACAACATATCGACATTAAGCATCATGCACTTCGTATCTTTTTGATATTTCAACGCCCCATATGTTTGCTCGCAAGTGCCTTTGATAGCACTGCGCGGGTCAGGTATCGAACGAAACAATACCCCCTCAGTATGATTGAAGTTTTTTAATAAAAACTCTTCATTCACTGCTTCAATGGCAACAAATAAGCCTTGATTTTTTTCATTAATTGCCAAATTGGTATAGTTGGCACGCGGTGCAACCATATAGGAACGCGCAATCTCGTAGCCCAGAACTTCGCGCACCATGCTGGGGTCGCGCAAAGCCTGCGAAATGGTGAAAGCTGTATATCCCTTATGATTTTGATTTTTATCAATATAATTCAACTTGATATACCACGGATTGCGCTTACCAGCCGTTTGATAGGTAGGACTTTTGGCGTATGCAATACCTACTTTGTCGTAGGGTGTACCGTCAATAGTGACCTTGCCAATCAACATATCATCGCCGTTGATGCGAAGGCTATCAAGTTGGTCAGACCAATTTTTGGCTTCAAAGTAAAGGCGAACATCGTGGACATAGCTGCCATCGTATAAATCACCCAATTTTTGAGCGACAAGGGATTGTATGGCGAAAGCACACAATAATGCGAGCGTAGTTGTTAATCTCATTATGATTTGTAGTTCGGTATTGAATGAGTTTTTACGGTAAATATTTTACTAACATAAAAATTTGGTCTCTCGATAGTTTTAGATGATAGTTGTAGTCAGATAAAACTATGCCACTTTAAGAAGCTGTTTGAGTTATTATAATGCGTATAAATGGCTTATTTTTAGCCAACTTGAATGAAAATTATTTCAACGTATTACCAATATGTCTCAATAATTTTAATCCAATTTGACTAAAAATAAGCTCATTTCTATCGCATTATAATAACTCAAACAGCTTCTAAAACGCAAATGTAGGATAAAAATTGTAAATATATCTATATCCTATTTACATTTCATTAAGGAATTGCGGACTTCCTCTACTGTCCAAAGGCTATCTGTATTACCCCAACTTGTGCCTACATAGTTCAAAATATTGGTTATTTCAAACTCTGTGAGCTTAGGTATTGCGGGCATTTCTTGTTGTCCATAAGGAATCCCGTTCACAACCATAGCTCCTTTAACGCCTTTTCTGATGATACAAGGTATCTCGGCACGGTGTGCTGCAATATAATCTGCCTTAGCCAAAGGTGGTATCAACCCCCTCAGTCCTTCGCCGTTTTCCATGTGGCAATTGGCGCAATACTGCGTATAATAGCGTTTACTTTGCTTATAGGGGTTGTCGTTGCAGGAAAGAATGAGTACAAAACTTATACATATATATATAAGGTGTGTTAGCCGTTTGTTCATATATTTAATTTATGACATTATTCGCATTTTCAATTATCCATTATCCATCATTAGTGTTCAAAGGATTTTGGTAAATAGCGTAAAAAATGTTTCGTGCGTAGGTTTAGTAAACTGAAAATTATTTTTTTTTGAAAAAAAAATAATTTTCAGTTTACTAAACCTACGCACGAAAAGCATTGTAAAATATTGAAAATCAATACGTTATTTTAATACAAAATCTTTTGAACACTATTGATTATCCATTGTCCATTGTCCATTGCATCATATTCCTCTTTTTTCAAAAATATCCATCAAAACAGTATTCAAATTCACAATCGCTTCCTTCATTTTCCAATTCTCGCGGTCACGCGGTTCAACATAATTGGAGATGGCGCGTATTTGGCTAAAAGACACATTTTCGGATAAACAGGCTTGAAAAAATGCTGCCCCTTCCATCGTTTCAATATCCGCTTGATATTTTTTCTGAACCGCTTCTATGCTATCCGTAAAACCGTGTACTTTTTGCACTGTCAAACCACGCACTTGGCGCATATTATCAAATTGTAAGGGCTTGATATTCAACAACTTACTGTCGTTAAATGGTTTTTCATTTTTTTCTATCAAACCTATTTCAAACATATCGGAGAACTTTCCATCCGCTTCTTCAACACCCAAATCGCCATATTGTTCGCTGATAACTTCTACGACATCCCCCCCCCCTATTTTTCGGTTAAAACTACCTGCAACACCCGCATTGAGCGCAAAATCGTAGTGCTTGAGTGCGAGGGATTTGCCCATTGTCAAGGCAGTATTGGCAATGCCAACACCAGACACCACAACATCTATTTCGTAACCATTTTGCCCAAACAAAGGGTTATATCTTTGATTGGCTTGTTCTCTCAAAAAATTGATAAATGGCTGAATTTCAAAGGGTGTAGCCGCTATGACGAGTATTTTTTTCATAACATCAAGTGTATGTCCCTGTGGGTGCATTTTATATAAAACAGGCGTAGCAAAGATTTAGAGTAAGTTTTTTGAGGAAATTTGATTGAAAATTGTTTTTTTGAAAAAAACAATTTTCAATCAAATTTCCTCAAAAAACTTACCCTAAATCTGGATGCCCAAATCTCTAAAAAAGAAGTGTAAATACTATAAATTTTTACCAAAAAGGCGAATTATATATCAGTTCATCTATAAAATCATTATAAATGCTGGGTCTTAACAATATCGTGAACAACATACCATATACCGCGCCCGCAAAGTGAGCATCATGACCAATATTATCCGTAGCGTTTTTGCTCGCCCATTGCTCATACGCCAAATAAAGAAAACCGCCTATGACGGCATATATCGGTATGATACCATACAAATACAATTTAGCCCACGGATGAAACAGCATATAGGCAAACATAATGGCAGATACAGCCCCCGAAGCACCCACTGCACCATAGTAAGGATTGTCTTTATGTTTCCGAAATGTAGGTAAATCGGCAAAAACAATCGCCGTTATATACATCACAAAAAACAATAACGTGCCAGTTGATGTGCCAAATAGTTCACAATACTTTTCTTCAACCGCACTGCCAAACTGCCATAATACCAGCATATTAATAAGTAAATGGATTAAATCAAGATGCACAAAACCCGAAGTCAGCCAACGATAATATTCCTTATTGCGGGATTCTGAATAGGGATGATGGCGCAATTTCATAAACAAATCGCTGTTATTGAAAGACACATAGGACACCAAAATGGTAAAAAGGCAAAGGACATTTGTTACTGTGAGCATATATATTGTGTTGGTAACTACTTAAGGCTACCACTAATTACACTAATTTTCACTAATTATTTCTATAAAATGTCTTATAATTAGTGAAAATTAGTGTAATTAGTGGCAGCCCTAAGTAGTTACGTGTGTTGAATAAATTTTATTAGAAAAAAAATCAGAGCCAAAAGTAAAGATAAGCGGTACATTTTTATCTTTATTTATGTAGTTATTTGAGGATTCAGGTTGTATTCTTGCAAACCTGTTTTAGAAGTATAGTTAAAAAGTAATAATATAATTCTGTACATGGGCAAAAAAGACGTTTATTGCACTGACTTTTACATTTCGCAGGGCGATTGAAATCGCCCTCTATTGATTCCGA